>JAGREL010000011.1 GCA_020446575.1 Novosphingobium sp.
CCTTATCCGCACGATTTTCCACAAGCGACACGCTGTGGGTGTTGCCGAAAGGGCGGTCGGCGCAGCAAGAGTTGGAAAACTTGCGTGGCTGGCGTCACACGTTCCACGTGAAACAATCCGTGACGGAACCGCAGGCCGGTATTATTGTCGGCAAATTCGCCGGCAGGAAGGGAAAAACCTCGTGATCCGCGTCGCCATCGCCAATCAGAAGGGCGGAGTAGGCAAGACTACCACCGCCATCAATATTGCCACGGCATTTGCTGCAACCGGCTGGAAGACGCTGTTGATCGATCTCGATCCGCAAGGCAACGCATCCACCGGCATCGGCATCGAGTCCCCCGATCGTGAACGCTCCTCCTACGATGTGCTCGTGGACCAGATGCCGCTTAGCGCATGCACCTTGTCGACAAGAATACCCGGCCTCGACATCGTGCCCGCCACCGTCGACCTATCCGGAGCGGAAGTGGAGCTCGTCTCGGTCGACAACCGCACAGACCGGCTGCGGCAGGCACTGGCGGGCCAATCCGGCTATGATATATGTTTCATCGATTGTCCGCCCTCGCTCGGCCTGTTGACGCTCAATGCGCTGACCGCCGCCGACACGCTGCTGGTTCCGTTGCAGTGCGAGTTCTTTGCCCTCGAAGGCCTCAGCCAGCTGCTGCAGACGGTCGAGCGCGTGCAGCAGCGCTTCAATCCGGATCTCGGCATTATCGGTGTGGCCCTCACGATGTTCGATCGGCGCAATCGCCTGACCGACCAGGTCGCGGACGACGTTCGGTCTTGCCTGGGCAATCTCGTTTTCGAGGCCACCATTCCTCGCAATGTCCGCTTGTCTGAAGCGCCTAGTCATGGCCTGCCTGCACTCGTCTACGATCACTCCTGCCCCGGCAGCCGCGCCTATATGACGCTCGCCCGCGAACTGATCGGTCGCCTGCCCGAGCAAAGGAAAGCTGCGTGAGCGACGATCCGGCCACCCGCGCTTCCGCCGCTGTTCAATCGTCGGGCGGTTCCGGCAAGCGCAAGCCGCAAGCGTTGGGACGGGGTCTTGGTGCGTTGCTGGGTGAAACGCGGCGCGAAGAACCGCTCGTCGCACCTGAATCGTCGGGAGGCGCCGCCGGGGGCGGGCTGGCCATGCTGGCGATTTCGACGATCGAACCGCACCCCGCTCAGCCTCGCCGGAATTTCGACGAGGCTGCGCTGGACGAACTGGCGGCGTCGATTGCCCAGCGCGGCGTAATCCAGCCTGTAATTGTCCGTCACACGGGGCGTGGCCGCTACCAGCTGGTGGCGGGAGAACGTCGCTGGCGCGCTGCACAGCGCGCTCAACTACATGAAATTCCAGCATTAATTCGCGATCTGGGCGACCGTGAAGTGATGGCGCTGGCGTTGATCGAAAACCTTCAGCGCGAAGATCTCAATCCGATCGAGGAGGCGCGCGCCTATCAGCGCCTCGCCGAAGAGGAAGGGCTCACCCAGGCCGAGATTGCGCGCATGGTCGACAAGAGCCGCAGCCATGTCGCCAATATCCAGCGCCTTCTGGCGCTCCCCGAAGCGGTGGTCGATCTCGTCGAGGACGGCAGCCTGTCCATGGGCCATGCGAGGGCGCTGATCGGCGCGGACAACGCGGTCGAGATTGCTCGGGCAGCTGTCGCCAAGAGGCTTTCAGTCCGTGAGGTGGAGCGGCTGGTACGCCGTCAGACCCACGGAGATAGCGTGCCGAGCCGGCCGCGCGCCAAACGTGATCCCGAAGACAACGCCGACATCGCCGCGGTACAAGCGCACCTCGAGGAATTCCTGGGCCTGCCCGTGCGGATCAATGCCGACCCTGACCCCCGCTCGGGCTCGGTCACGATACGCTATTCGACGCTCGATCAACTGGACCTTATTTGCCAGCGCCTGACCGGTGGATCGATCTGATCGAAGCGGTCGGGTGTCGCGTTAGACCAGCGGTTATTCCGAATTGTGACTTTGCGGTCGAAGTTGCGCCGCGCAACTGCGACGCGACGCGAGCGGCCCGGGCCTGGCGCCGACAGCCGGATCGGAACATTCCTACAAAGTAAAAAGCTGCTCGGTTCGCTACCAGCCAGGATTTACTGGCGGATTCGCTTGTCGGGAACGACCTTCACGCGCTTGTCGGGCACCGGACGAGGCTTCGCCCGCACCGGAACGTCGACATATTCGTATTCGACTGTCTCGCTGCATTCCGGTTCGGTTCGCGCGGGCATGACGGGAACCATCATCATCGGTGCTGCGTAGCAGCAGCCGTAGCCCTGGGCGGGATAGGCATAACCGTAACTCTGATAACCGTAGCTGCCCTGGGCGTAATAGGCGTAGTAGTCATCGAGATAGGTTTCGCATTCGTCCCGGATGCGGCCATTGTCTTCGGCCTTGTCGATCGCCGCGCCGGCCGCGGCACCAACTGCAGCACCCGCGATCGTGCCTACAGTGCGATTGCCGCGCCCGGCGATACGGTTTCCGGCAAAGCCGCCGACAAGTCCGCCGATCACGGCTCCGCCCAGGCCGTTGTCGCGAGACGAAAGCCTGCGGCGGCATTCTGCCAGCCATTTGTCTCGCTCGATTGGGTGCATTGCTTGGTGCGGGTAGGAAGCTGGCGGCTGGCCATGCCACTCGGGTCGCCGGTCGGGTTCGGCAGGAGCGGTCCCCGGCTCGGGATAGTCCTGGGCCATGGCAGGCGTAAACATGCCGGCGGCAAGGGTGAGCAAAGTACTGGTTGCGCAGGTGCGAACGAATTGGCGAAGGTGCATGTCCATTCCTTCTCATTGCCGGCCGATTCCCGGCATTAATTCGAAATTAATCATCGCCTTCGGCTTGAAACCGGGGTTTGGCGAGAGCCAATGATTGGCTTGTCCCGTTTCGGTGCAAAGCGACTTGCGCGAGGAGCCCAAAAGAGAACCGGGATTGGGGTATTGGATATCGGTTTCCGGCTTTGGGTTATGCGAGAGAGAAGTTGCTGCCCGGGCTTGTCGGCCCTATCTCCTCCGGCATGACTAGCTTCAGGCGTAAACTGCTCATAACCGTCGGTGTCGTCGTCCTCGCGCTTGCGCTGTTCGCCGCGTGGGTCTGGCATGGCAATCCCTCGGACCGTCCGATCGAGGATACCATGGGCAAGGACCCGGTTCTGGTCGAAGCCGATAGCGAGCGCATTCCGAGCGTCGGCTTGGCCGACACGATCGGCTGGCAGCCGAGTGAAAAGCCCGTCGCTGCCGATGGCCTCGCCGTGTCACGCTTCGCCGAAGGTCTCGATCATCCCCGGACCTTGCTCACACTTGCCAACGGTGATGTTCTGGTGGCGGAAACCAATTCGCCGCCGCGCGAAGGCTCTGGCATCACCGCCTTTTTCATGAAGTTGTTCATGGGCTGGGTCGGCGCCGGAGATCCTTCGCCAGACCGGATTGTCCTGTTGCGCGACGGCGACGGCGACGGGAAAGCCGAGAAGCGCTTTACCCTTCGCGAAGATGATCTCGATTCGCCGTCCGGCATGGCGTGGGGTGACGGCAAGCTCTACGTCGCCAATCACAATGCCGTGCTGGCATTCGACTTCACGCCGGGAACAACCGTGCTGGAAGGCAGGCCGGAGAAACTGATGGACCTGCCCGCCGCAGGCAACCACTGGATGCGTAACCTGCTGCTCAGCGCCGATGGCAAGAAACTCTATGTCGCGGTCGGATCCTCTTCCAATATCGGTGAGAACGGGATGGAAGCCGAACAGGGACGCGCAGCGATCTGGGAGTTGAACCTCGAGACAGGCGAACACCGTCAATATGCCGGAGGGTTGCGGAATCCCAACGGTATGGCGTGGAATCCGTCGACGGGCGAGTTGTGGACGGTCGTCCAGGAACGCGACATGCTCGGGCCTGATCTGGTCCCGGATTATCTCACCAACGTTCCCGTTGGCGCACAATATGGTTGGCCCTGGGTCTATTGGAAGGACCTCATGGATTGGCGTGTGAAAGACCCTATTCCAGCCTATCTCACTGAATATACGAGAAAACCTGAGTACGCACTGGGCGCTCACACGGCGGCGCTTGGCCTGGTTTTCTCGACCGGTGGCAATCTGATGGGAGAGGGCTTCACCAACGGAGCATTCATCGCGCGGCACGGTTCGTGGAACCGCAAGCCGCTCGCCGGGTATGACGTGATTTTCGTGCCGTTCGACGACAACGGCAATCCGAGCGGCAAGGCGAAGCCGGTACTGACGGGTTTTCTGACGGGCAAGGGCAACAAGACGCATGGCCGTCCGGTGTGGCTGCAATGGGACAAGGCAGGCGCGCTGCTGGTAAGCGACGACACCGCCGGCATCATCTGGCGCGTGCTGCGTCCGGGTGCGACGCCGTCACAGGCGCTGAAGCCCGTCGTGACCGACCACATGCCTGCGCAGACCGAATTGAAAGGCGATCCCTCGGCACAATTCGAGATGACGATCGACAAGGATTACGTCGAACTGCCGGACTAGGGTTTGTTCAGGACTGGGATCTGTTCAGATTGCCTTGCCAGCGCGACCTGCCAGTTCCGTCACATATTGCCACGCGACACGGCCCGAGCGCGCGCCTCGCCGTCGCGACCACTCCAGCGCGTCCGCCTTCTCCCATTCCAGGGCGTAGTGCTCCGCGTAGCCGGCGATGATCGCGAGATAGTCGTCCTGATCGCAATTGTGGAAGCCGATCGACAGGCCGAAGCGATCCGCCAGTGCCAGCCGGTCATCGACGGCGTCGCGCGGATTGATCGGGTCATCCTGCTCGGACATGTGCCGAGCGACAATCGCGCGTCGGTTCGAGGTCACGGCCAGGCGAACGTTGCCGGGACGGGCCTCGACACCGCCCTCCAGCCAAGAGCGCAACAGGCGGGGAGAGCTGGCGTCGCCTTCCTCGAAACCGAGGTCGTCGACAAACACGAGGAACTGACGGTCGATCCCGCCCAGCCTGGAAAACAGACCGGAGAGGCCGGAAAGCGCTTCCTGTGCCACCTGGACCAAAGCGATGCTGCCTGGATATCGTGTCTGCGCTGCCGCGATGCTGGACCGCAACAGTGCCGATTTGCCCATTCCGCGCGCGCCCCACAACAGCATGTCATGCGCGGCATGGCCTGCTGCGTGGCGGATCACGTTGCCCAAGACCGTCTCCTTTTGCGCATCGACTCCACGCAACAAGTCTAGCGCTGGGGCCTGGATGCAATCCACCGGCCGTGCCTGAGCACCGTCCCAGACGTAGGCGGGATGATCGGTCCAGCTCGCCGGCGGCTGAGTGCCAGGCACGAGCTTTTCGAGGGCGTCGGCGATGCGTTCCAGGGGCGCGCGCTCGTCGTTCATCCGACAAGGTCCTCGGCGCCGAGCGCATAGAAGAGTCCTGCGCCGTCTGTCGCCGCCGCCTTCAGCCCGGCGGCCTCCGGCACGACATGTTCGAGGAAATAGCGTGCGACAACGGGTTTGGTTCGGGCAATGCCAGCGGGAATTCCCTCATCGCCGGCCGCGCGGGCCTGACGCAGCAATTGCCAGCCTGCCACCGCGACGGCGCACATGGTGAGGAACGCAGCGCTACCGCAAAGCCGGTCGTCGATGCTCGCTTCGGTCACCATCCATTGACTTATCTCTTTGCAATCATGAGATAATTTCCAAAGCGTCATGACGTCATCCGCTTCTCGTGCGATTTCGTCCATCAGCGCCGCAAGGACGCCTCCGCTGTCCATCGCCAGCTTGCGACCGACGAAATCCGCCGCCTGTATGCCGTTGGTGCCTTCGTAGATCGGCGCGATGCGCGCATCGCGCAAATGCTGCGCTGCTCCCGTCTCCTCGATGAAGCCCATTCCGCCATGGATCTGGATGCCGAGGCTCGCGACTTCGCAGCCGATGTCGGTTCCCCAGGCCTTTATCAGGGGAACGAGCAGGTCGGCACGCGCCTGTGCCTCTTGGTCGCCGAGCTTGCCCCGGTCGATCTGTCCGCATCCATAGTAGAGCAAGGCGCGTGCGCCCTCGGTCAGGGCGCGCATCCGCAGCAGCATTCGCCGCACATCGGGATGTTCGATGATCGCCACAGGCGTTTTGTCGGAGGAGCCTGCCCTGGCCGATTGCACCCGCTCGATCGCAAAGCGCGAGGCCCGCTGTGTGGCACGTTCGGCGATTGCGATGCCTTGCGCACCGACATTGATCCGCGCCTGGTTCATCATCGTGAACATGGCTCGCAGGCCTTCGTTGTCGCGGCCGACCAGCTCGCCGACACATTCGCCTTCATCGCCGTAGCTCATCACACAGGTGGGCGAAGCGTGGATGCCCATTTTGTGTTCCAGGCTTACGGCCTTCAGATCATTGCGTTTTCCCGGCACGCCGTCTGGGCCGACAAGGTATTTCGGCACGACAAACAGGGAAATGCCACGAGACCCTGCCGGCGCATCCGGCGTGCGGGCAAGTACCAGGTGCACGATGTTCTCCGAAAGCTCGTGCTCGCCCCAGGTGATGAAGATCTTGGTGCCGGAAATGCGATATTTGCCGGCGTCCGGGCCATCCACGATCGGTGTCGCGCTGGTGCGGAGCGCGCCGACATCGCTTCCGGCCTGCGGTTCTGTCAGGTTCATGGTGCCCGACCATTCGCCGCTGACCAGCTTGGACAGGTAGAGCTTCTTCTGAGTTTCAGTGCCGTGCAGGTCCAGTGCCTCGACCGCGCCAATTGTCAGCATCGGCATCAGCGAAAATGCCAGATTGGCCGCGCCCAGATTTTCCAGCGCGCAGCAGGCCAGGGAATAGGGCAGCCCCTGGCCGCCGAATTCTGCCGGGCCGGCGATCGTATTCCAGCCCCCTTCCACATAGGCCCGATATGCTTCGGCAAAGCCATCGGGCAGTGAAACCTTTCCATCCACGAGCCGCGCACCTTGTGTGTCGCCGCTGCGGTTGAGCGGGGCCCATTCGCCGGCAGCGAATCCACCGATACCCTCGACGATGGCTTCCACCATATCGGAAGTGGCCATGCTGAAGCGTTCATGCTGCGCCAGTTCTGCGATTCCGGCGCTGACCTTGAGTGCGAAGACTTGTTCGGCAGTGGGCGGCGTGAACTCGGACATGCACTTTTCCTTGGCTTTCCGTGCGCTGGCCTATAGCGGCGAGCCATGGCGGGCAACAGCCAAACCAGAGTGTTGAAGGCGGACGAGACCGGCATGGCGGAGGCAGCCGAGCTTCTGCTTCGCGGCGGCTTGGCCGCGATTCCGACCGAGACGGTTTACGGCCTGGCCGCCCGTGCCGACAGCGACGCGGCGGTTGCCGCCATCTATCGCGCAAAGGGGCGGCCCGATTTCAATCCGCTGATCGTCCATGTCGCAAGCATCGAGCAGGCGCGCCAGCTGGCCGTGTTCGACGAGCGCGCCGTGCGTCTGGCGGAGCGGTACTGGCCCGGCGCATTGACCCTGGTGCTGCCTTTGCGCCCCGGAGCTGCGCTGGCCTCTGCCGTGACTGCGGGATTGCCGACCGTCGCGCTTCGTTGCCCTGCCCACCCCGCCATGCAGGGCGTGCTTGCCCGAACCGGGGTGCCGCTCGCCGCCCCGTCCGCCAATCGCAGCGGTGCGGTCAGTCCGACCAGCGCCGCTCACGTTGCGGAATCGCTGGGCGAGAAGGTCGACCTCATTGTTGACGGCGGCACTTGCCAGGCAGGCATTGAATCTACCATTGTGGCGCTGCGCAATGGCAGCTGGCAGCTGTTGCGGCCCGGGCCGGTCACGCAAGCCGAGATTTCGGCGGTGCTCGGCGCCGAGAGCGACGCATTGACGTCAGCTACGACAATCGAGGCCCCCGGACAGCTTGCCAGCCATTACGCTCCGGGCAAACCCATGCGTCTCAATGCCGGAGTGGCCCAGGCTGATGAGTTTCACATCGGCTTCGCGACTGTCTCGGGCGATTTCAATCTTTCCGCATCCGGCGATCTCGCCGAGGCGGCTTCCCGCCTTTACGCGGCCCTGCACGAGGCGGCAGCGGCGCCCTTGCCGCGCATCGCGGTGGCGCCTGTGCCGGATGAGGGCGTGGGGGCAGCCATCAACGACCGTCTGCAACGCGCAGCAGCCTGATCGCACGCAAACGAAAGAGGCCGCTCCTTGCGGAACGGCCCCTGTTTCGAAACCAAACGCCTGAAATCAGGCGGATTCGGTATTCTCGTAATATTTTGGCGCGTACTCGTTGAGGATCGCCAGGATCTTCTCGAGCGCGGCGGCCTCGTCAGTCTTTTCCATGGCTGCGAGCTCACGGGCAAGGCGCGAAGAGGCAGCTTCGAAGATCTGACGTTCCGAATAGCTCTGCTCGGGCTGATCGTCGGCCCGGAACAGGTCGCGGGTCACTTCGGCGATCGAGACGAGGTCGCCCGAATTGATCTTCGCTTCGTATTCCTGAGCGCGGCGCGACCACATCGTGCGCTTGACCTTGGGCTTGCCTTTGAGCGTGTCGAGCGCTTCGCGCAGCGTCTTGTCCGACGACAGCTTGCGCATGCCGATCGATTCCACCTTGTTGACAGGAACGCGCAGCGTCATGCGCTCCTTTTCGAAGCGCAATACGTAGAGTTCGAGCTCCATGCCGGCGATTTCCTGATTTTGGAGCTCGACGACGCGGCCGACACCATGTTTCGGGTATACGACATAATCGCCAACATCGAAGGCATTAGCCTTGCTTGCCATGTATCTTCCTTTCGCTCGGCATGAGTCCGGGTGCCAGACATTCATCGGCGTAGGAATTCAGCCGACAAACCCGCCTAGCGGTCCGATGGTTCCATCAACCGTTCTCTATGACCCTGCCTCTCAAAGATGCCTACTGCTGATGGAGCTCAGGGCTCCGCAGTCTGTGTATATATAACATAGCTGTAATAAAATTGCCAGAGGCGAGAATCCTGCCCGGATTCCCGCCTCCTAACATTTCAATTTGGGCCAGCCGCTCAGCGCCATCTCGGGCGGGCGGTCAGTCTCCCTCGCCGGGCTCGGTGGAGAAGTATTTCTCGAACTTGCCATCCACACCCTTGAAATCATCGGCATCGGCCGGCGAATCCTTCTTGGAAGTGATGTTTGGCCATTCGGCGGAATATTTCGTGTTGACCTCCAGCCATTGCTCAAGCCCGCTCTCGGTGTCCGGCAGGATCGCTTCGGCCGGGCATT
>JAGREL010000091.1 GCA_020446575.1 Novosphingobium sp.
CGGTGAAGCGGGCGCCCTTGTCGATCGAGATGCCCAGCCAGCTTTCGACGAGGTTGGAATAGCCGATCTGCTCGGACTGGCTGATCGCCATCATCGCGATCTGCGTGTCGAAGATCGGATGCGGTGTGCGGCCGGTGAGATTGTAGACGATTTCCACGTCCTGCCCGCCGGCGTGGAAAACCTTGAGCACCTCTTCATTGTCGGTCAGCAGGTCGAGCAGCGGCGAGAGGTCGATCCCCTTGGCCAGCGGATCGATCGCGGCGGCTTCCTTGTCGTCGGCGATTTGCACCAGGCACAATTCCGGCCAATAGGTGTTCTCGCGCATGAACTCGGTGTCGACAGTGATGAAGTCAGCTTGGGCGAGGCGGCCGCAGAGTTCCGCCAGTTCATCGCTGGAAGTGATCAGATCGTGTATCCTCATACGCTCGGCGCGTTACGCCTAACGCTGCGTCTATTCAACTTCGCTTTATCAGATCGATCAGCCATTGGATGAACGCGACGAGCCGGTCCGTGAATGTCTTGCGGGGTGCTTCCTGACGGACGATCCGGGCGCGCAGGCTGTGACTCTTCGGCTCAAAGCTCGGTCGGGGTGTGGCAGGTGGCGGTGGGATGTCGGCCACGCGCGCGGCGGTTTCGGCAGTCCGGCCCAAGGATTCGGCATCATATGCCGCTGCCCATTCGGCTTCTGCGTCCGAAATGGCGGTGTCCCGGGGCTCGGCGATATCGTCCGCCGGTGCCGAAATCTCGTCGCCGAGCGGCGGTGTGTCGTCCCAGGATTCGGCAGGTTGGTCTGCCTGCGGCCAGCCGTCGTTCAACGCCGGAGCCTTGTATTCAGGCTCAGGCGGACCAGCGGATTCGGCAGGCATCTCGGGGCCTGTCTCGACATTGTCCGGTTCGTCGTGGACTTTGGGAACATCGGTATCGCTGGCCCAATCGAACCGGACGGTCGGCGCAGTCTTGCCGAAAGCAGCAGGTTCCGGAGCATGTTCGGGTTCATCGGCGTGATCGGCCTCGCGATCCCCCTCCGGCATCTCGCCGGCCTGATCGGTCTGCCAGTCGTCGTCCGGAACTTCGTTGACGTGGCCGGCTTGCCAGTCCTGGTCCGGTGTTTCCTCGGGATGATCGGTGGGCCAGCCCTGATCGGTTTCCTCGTCGATGGGGGGATTGTTCGGAACGGGCGCTTTCCCGCCCCAGTCCTGCAGATCCTGCTCAGGGGGCTCGCGGAAGCTCGTGGCGTCCGCGAACGTATCGGGTTCCGGGCTTTCCTTGAACTCTTCCTGCGGGGTGGCGAAGGCAGCCGCCCCGTCCCCAGGGTCCGTTGAATTGAGGCCGGCAAATATGTCGACCCGCGCCGGTTTGTCGCGATTGGCCAGCTCTTCGGATGCCGCGAGCTGTTCCAGCTGGGTCGCGGCCTGGGCCTCCTCCGGGTCGAGCGCGATGACGGGCTTTTTCTTCGGCGAGCGGACGCCGATGCTCAGCAGGCTGTTGTAGCCGAGCCCATCGGCTTCAACCTCTTGCTCGTCAGGCTCCTGCACGTCGGACTCCTCGTCGTCGATCGGATACATCTTGGGGCCGTCGGCCACCGGCTCTACCTGGCCGTCGTGGCGGTATTCCTCGCTGGTCATGACGGGGGCGTCGAAAAAGGGGTAGACCTCGTCCCTGCCGGCCATGACGCACAGGGCGCGCGGGAGGCCTTTCTTGCGGACCGTGTCGCGCAACGCCTGGTGGATGAGCACGGCCAGATAGCAGGCGCCCAGCGATCCGGCACTGATTTCCTTCGGGTCAGGCTGCTCGCTGTCCAGCAGCTTCGCTTCGAGCCTGACGATGGCACCGTACAGGTCGTCGATTCCCTCCACCGACAGTGTCGAATCGCTCTTTTCGAAGTCTCCCTGCCATTCGCATCCGTAGTGCGAATAGCCGTCCAGCAGGTCGTCGCGCGCGGCAACCGAGAACGGAAAGGCGCTGTCGGAAAAATAACAGGTCTCGATGCAGGGGGCCATCCGGCCGTCCTCGCCCGGCTCGGCGCCGGCATCCTCGGGATCGGCCAGAGCGATGCTCAGCGCGGAGATCTTGAGCTCGGGCCGGTCGTACTGTCCGATCCGCTCGGTCAGCTCGTCCCAGCCGCGAAACGAGATCTGGTCGGCGGCCACGGTCATGAAGCGCGCGGGCAGAATCCCGCCTTCGCCCGCGAAGGGCCTCAGCAGGTCCCGCAACTTTGTTGCCGCCTCATCGGCTTCGCCGCGACGCAGCATTTCTTCGATCAAGCGGCGAAAGTCCATTTCGCCCATTCCGTCGATGGTGATCTCGTCCACCACAAACTCTCCGGTAATCTCAGTCGGAGAGACATACATCGGAATGATTTAGCAGGAGTTACGGTCCAAAATCGGGCGACTATTGGCCAGCAATGACTGGAAATCGCCAAAAACCTCGACTAGGGGCACGCCACACTAGTTCCCCTGGATCACGATAGAACAGATGACTCATCCCTTTCGCTCGCATGATTGTGCAGCCCTGACAGCGGCCCAAGTCGGCCAGACCGTGCGCCTTTCCGGCTGGGTGCACCGCAAACGCGACCACGGCGGCGTGCTGTTCGTCGATCTGCGCGACCATTACGGCATCACCCAGATCGTCGCCGATGAAGACAGTCCGGCGCTGGAACTGCTTGATTCGCTGCGCACGGAGAGCGTCGTCACGATCGACGGCGAAGTGAAGCGGCGGACCGAGGAAACGATAAATCCCAACCTCCCCACCGGAGAAATCGAGGTTTTCGCCCGTTCCGCGACAGTGCAGTCGCGCGCCGAGGAGCTGCCAATGCCGGTGGCTGGAGAGCAGGACTATCCCGAGGATATCCGCCTGAAATACCGCTTCCTCGATCTGCGCCGGGAAAGCGTGCACGCCAACATGATGCTGCGCTCGGCGGTGATTTCGAGCCTGCGTCGGCGCATGACCGAGCAGGGCTTCACCGAGTTTCAGACGCCGATCTTGACGGCGAGCTCGCCCGAGGGCGCGCGCGATTATCTGGTGCCGAGCCGCGTCCATCCCGGCNNNGCAAGTTCTACGCGCTGCCGCAGGCTCCGCAGATGTTCAAGCAGCTGCTGATGGTCGCCGGCTTCGACAAGTATTTTCAGATCGCGCCCTGCTTTCGCGATGAGGATGCCCGTGCCGATCGCTCGCCGGGCGAGTTCTACCAGCTCGATTTCGAGATGAGCTTTGCCACGCAAGATGATGTTTTTGAAGCAATTGAACCGGTTCTGGCGGGCGTCTTCGAAGAGTTCGCGAATGGCCGAAGCGTCACGGCTGCGGGGTCTTTTCCGCGTATTCCCTTTGCCGAGGCGATGCTGAAGTATGGCTCCGACAAGCCGGACCTCCGGAATCCGTTGATCGTTTCGGACGTAACCGCCCATTTTGAAAAGTCGGGCTTCGGCCTGTTCGAGAAGATCGTCGGCACGGGCGGCGTCGTGCGCGCAATTCCCGCGCCGAACACTGCGGAAAAAAGCCGCAAGTTCTTCGACGACATGAACGACTGGGCACGCTCCGAAGGCCATGCCGGGCTCGGCTATGTCACTCGCAAGGGTGGCGAATTCGGCGGGCCGATCGCCAAGAACCACGGCCCCGAGAACATGGCCAGGATATACGAGGAACTCGGCCTTGGCCCTGATGACGGGCTGTTCTTCGCTGCCGGCAAGGCTGATCAGGCCGCAAGGCTGGCCGGTGCCGCGCGCACGCGGGTGGGCGAACAGCTTGAACTGATCGAGCAGGGCTGCTTCAAGTTCTGCTGGATCGTCGATTTTCCGATGTTCGAATATGACGAGGATCTCAAGAAGATCGACTTCAGCCACAATCCCTTCTCGATGCCGCAAGGCGAGATGGAGGCGCTGGAGACCCAGAATCCGCTGGAAATCCTTGCGTGGCAGTATGACATCGTCTGCAACGGCGTGGAGCTGTCGTCAGGCGCGATCCGGAACCACAGGCCCGACATCATGTACAAGGCCTTCGAGATCGCCGGCTATTCGAAAGAGGATGTGGACGCCAATTTCTCCGGCATGATCAATGCCTTCAAATATGGCGCGCCGCCTCACGGCGGCTCGGCGCCCGGCGTCGACCGTATCGTCATGCTGCTCGCCGACGAGCCGAATATCCGCGAAGTCGTGGTCTTCCCGATGAACCAGAAGGCCGAGGACCTGATGATGGGTGCGCCTAGCGAAGTCAGTCCGCGCCAGCTGCGCGAGCTGAATATCCGGATCGTCGAACCGCAGAAGAGCTAGTTGCGCTGTTCCGCATCGGTTTTTTCTGCGCCGTCTGAGCGCTCCGGCAGGAGTCTGCGCAGCGCGAGCGGCGCGACCAGGGTGGTCGCAACGGCGACGATGACAACGGCCGAGAACAGATTGGCGACGATCGGCGGCGGTGGGTCGGGTTGCGAGAACACCCCTGCGCGCAGGGCGATGTCGGCGATAACCAGTTCCACGGCGCCTCTTGCGCTCATTGCGACGCCAATCGCGGCGGCATCGCGCCGGTCGGCTCCCAGCCAGTAGGCCGGAAGCCCCGCACCGACGAATTTGCCTGCAGCTGCGACAATGACGAGCAGGATCACGAAAAGCGGGATCTCGGCGAGCGCGACGATCTGGAGATGCATGCCGATCGAGGCGAAGAAGATCGGTGCGAGAAAGCCGCTGGTCACGCCCGACAGCTTGGAGGAGATGCCGTCGAATATCTTGGGGTCCACGGTGGTGCGGTTGAAGAACATTCCCGCGACGAAGGCGCCGAGAATGAAGTGCAGGCCCATGAACTCGGCGAAATAGGAATAGGCGAGGGCATAGAGCAGGATGGCGCTGAATTCGAACTCGGCGCTGCGGGTCTTCATCACCAGATGAGCCACTCTTGGGATCAGGAACATGCCGATCGCGAAGGTGACGGCGAAGAAGATCGCGACATTTCCCAGAATCGCAAGCAGCTGGCCGGCGCTCGGGATCGTGCCGGTGCTGACGACTCCCAGCAGGACCGCGAGCAGGATCAGGCTGAAGACATCGTCGAACAGGGCCGCGGAAACGATCAGGTTGCCGACTTTCGAATCGAGCTGGCCGAGATCCATCAGGATCTTGACGGCAACGGGAATGGCGGTGATCGCAAGGGCGGTGGCCACGAACAGCGATTGCGCCGTTTTCAGTTCCGAAGCGGGCAGAAATATCCATGCCAGTCCGAATCCCGCTCCCAGGGGGACGAGGAATCCGCCGAGCGCGATCAAAACGGCCTTGCGGCTTGCTTCGGCTAGCTGGCGAGGTTTCAGTTCGATGCCGGCCAGCAGCATCAGGAAGAAGATCGCGAGGTCGGTAATGGCCGTGAATGCCTCGCTGTCGGTGGCCTCGCCCAGGGCAGTGAAGCGGGCCGATGTCTGGTGGATGACGATACCGAGCGCTATTCCGCCAACGATTTCGCCGAGCAGGGCCGCCTGGCCGAGACGCTCGGCCAGTTCGCCGCAAAGCCGGGTAACGGCCAGCACCACCAGCAGAATGTAAAGCAGTTCCATAGGTCAGTCGCGCAATGGGGAGGTCGGTTCGTACCTTAACCAACGGGAGCACGTTTTCGTTCCGATCCGGCAATGCGCACGCACGAGCGTATCCGGCTTGTCTCACGCTTCTTGCCTGCCTACGCTCACCGATCGAACAGACGGCAGGCCTTCGCCGCGGGATATGAATTCCAGCGAACGGACGGACCTGTCGCTACCCGGGCGGGAGAGAATGCATGCGGTTCTATTATGGCTGGATCATCGTGGCGATCGGGCTTGCGGTTCTCATGCTTGCGGTGGGGACGCTCAACGCGTTCGGCCTGTTCATCATTCCGGTTTCCGAGGCATTCAATCTCTCTCGCGCGAACATGAATACCGGGATCATTCTTCTGCATCTCGGCACGGCGGCCTTGGCGCCTTTCGTCGGGCGCATGCTTGACCTGTATTCCGCGCGCAAAATCATGATCGCCGGCGCCGTGCTGTTCAGCGCAAGCATGATCGTACTCGGCCTTTCGACAAACGTCTGGCTGAGTGCTTTCGCGATTGCCGTGCCGCTGGCGCTGGGCATTGCCGGAGGCTGTACGCTGACTGCGCCGGCGCTTGTGGCGCGCTGGTTTTCCGCCCATCGCGGCAGGGCCATGGCGATCACGATGATGGGCATGTCGCTCGGCAGCGTCGTGGTGGTTCCGCTTTTCGGCTTGCTCATCGACACATTCGGCTGGCGCCAGTGTCTCGTCATCGTGGGCTGCGCAATCGCCGCGATCTTCGTGATTGCCGTGCCGCTGGTTCGCGAACGGCCGGGGCCGGCCGATGTCGAGCCAGCGGCGTCCGGTGAAACCGAACAGCAGGCAAAGGCCGCCAAACCGCAAGTCGATCTCACCCCGATGAAAACGTCGCAGCTGCTTCGCAAACCGCAGTTCTGGACCATGGCGCTGAGCACGGCACTCGCGCTGGGCGCATTGCAGACCATTATCATCTCGCTGGTCCCGCTGGCCCAGGAAAACGGCCTGTCCGTCAATCAGTCCGCGAGCCTGGTGTCACTGGTCGGGGCCCTGGCGTTCGCCGGCAAGCTGTTCCTGGCCTGGCTGGGAGAACGGCTCGATCGTGTGTTGCTGCTGAGCGGCGTGTTCGTCCTTGTGGCGCTGACCAGCTTCGCACTGCTTTTCGACCATTCCTACGCCGCGCTGCTTGCCTGCAGCGTCCTGATAGGGCTGGCGTCGGGAACCGTCACGCCTGCCTTCCTGGCGCTGCTGGCCGACCGGTTCGGTGCCGCCAGCTTCGGCACAGCCAACGGAACGGCGACGTTGATCATGGCTGTTATCAGCGCGACCAGCATTCGCGTAGGCGGGGAAATCTACGACCGGACCGGGAACTACGAGGCAATGTTCCTCACCTTTGTCGCAACCGCGATAATCGCCGCGGTGCTGATGATCACGAATCGTCCGCGCAAGCAGGGAAGGGGAAGCGCCCAGCTAACCTGACCGCAAAGAAAAGGGCCCGCCGAAGCGGGCCCTGCAAGTTGTATTTCTTACCGTTTTTGTCTTCACAGGGCGATGACGCCGCCATCGTCCTTGGTAATCGCGACGACCGCCGAGCGTGGGCGGCCGGAGGCGTTGCCGCTTTGGCTTTGCGGCCAGTTGCTGGAAGGCGCGTCAGGCCCGCCGTTCTCGCCCGGGTGCTGGATGCCGACGAACAGCGTGCGGCCGTCCGGTGTCGTGTCCACACCGGTGATTTCGCATTCGAGCGGGCCGGTCAGGAAGCGTCTCAGCGTCGCTTCGGTGGCAACGGCGCCGACGAAAGTCGCCTGGCTGGCAGAGCCGCTCTCACCGACATTGGTGATGGTCTTGCTGCCACCGTCTCCAACCGAGCCCGGCATTGCCGCCAGCATCTGGTTGTTGGTGCGGTCGGTGAAGGCGCCGTCGTCGGTCTGGATCCACAGCACCGGGTTGACCAGGCCTGCCGCGTTCTGCGGCCGCGAGAACCACAAGCCGTCGGGGCTGGAGAAGTCATTGCTCGCATCCAGGCCGGACAGGTTGACGTTGTTCGCGTCGGCATCGGCCGAATCGGCCCCGAAAAGGTAGATATCCCAAGTGAAGCCGGTCGCCGCGGGCTCGTCGGAGTTTTCCCTGATCCGGATGATGTGGCCGTTCGCATTGCCGTAGCTGGTGCTGGAGCCCTTCACGGCCCCGAAGTGGCGGGGGTTGGCCGCATCGGTATCGTCCAACGGTCGGTTCGACGAATTATTGTTGGTCAGGGTGAGATAGACTTCGCCGGTGAGGTTGTTGGTGGCGGTCCATTCCGGCCGGTCCATCGGCGTGGCGCCCACCGCATCGGCGGCAAGGCGGGCATTGACGAGGATGTCGGCCTGGTCGGCGAAGATATATTCAGGGTCAGAGCCGGTGGCGGGGCGGTTGGGGACCTGCCCGAACACCAGCGGCAGCCAAGTGCCGGTGCCATCGGAGTTGAACCGGGCGACATAGAGCGTGCCTGAATCGAGATACTTGTCCCCGATTGCCAGCCGGTTCGATGACTGTGCGTCCGCCGGGTCCCAGTTGGCGTTCGAGACGAACTTGTAGAAATATTCACGGCGGGCATCGTCGCCCAGATAGACCGAGACCTTCTTTCCATCGGTCAGTTTGCCAAGCCATGCGCCTTCGTGGCCCATGCGGCCGAGCGCGGTGCGCTTTCGGGGCGCCTGACTCTTGTCGTAAGGGTCGAATTCGACGACCCAGCCGAACTTGAAGGGCTCGTTGCGGTAATCGTCGGTAGCCGATGCGCCGGTCGCGCGGGCGTCCCAGCGGCGGAAGATCGGATCGCTCGCGCTGGCGGAGGACCAGGAGTAGTTACCGCTGGTGCTGTTGACGCCGTAGCGGCGCAGCGACGTCAGCTCTCGGTCGCTACGATTGGCGTTGTCCGTGCCGTCGCCTGAATTGTCGCGGCGGAAATAGCCAGCCCAGTTTTCCTCGCATGTCAGGGCCGTAGCCCAGCGCGTGTGGCCATTGGCACAGTTGTTGATCGTGCCGGTGCCGTCGGTGCCGGTGGCTGAGGCAACGGTCTTGAACCAGTCGCTGCCGCTTGCCTGGCCGTTGAATACGACTGGCGTGTTCGGCGTGATACGGCGGTTGAAGCTGCTGTCCTGCACATAGCTCCAGGTGCGATCCCCACTGTCGATATATTCGGTTACGCTGACGCCATGTGCTTCGATTTCCTTGAGCGCTTCGGACGTCGGGCGGGGCGCGGCCGAGGGGTTGTTCACGTGCAGGTACTGGTCGTTGAGGTTCTCGTGGTTCTGCACCAGCAGGCCCCGGGTCGAGCTGTCGTCGTCGCGGTTGCCCGACGAATCGAGCCCGAACCAGGCAAGAGCATCGCCATGGTCGCCGATACGGTTGGCGAAATTGGTATCGGTGCCGTCATTGGCGTAAGCAGATACGCCGGCGGCGATGGGGTCGCCCAGGCGGGTCATGACGGTTACCGAATAGCCGGCAGGCACGGTGACCACATCGTCGAGATTCTGGGCGACCGCCGTGAAGCCAAGAACCGCCGGATTGACGGTGACAGTGGTTTCCGCCGAAGTCGACTGGCCCTTGGCGTCGGTGGCTTCGAAGCTGAAAGTGAGGGTGGCGGCGCTTTCGACGCTGGGCGCCAGGAAGCTGGCGGTTGTGGAATCAGCGTTAATCAGTTCAACGTCAGGTCCGTCCGTCTGCGTCCAGGCAGTGGTCTGAACACCGTCCATGTCCGTGGCCGTTCCCGCAAGGGTGACGACGCGACCGGAATTGGTCGTCGCACTCTGGCCGGCATTGACCACCGGCGCTTCGTTCTCGTCGCCGCATGCGGCCAGAAGCGTGGTGCCGAACACCGCCATGGCCGTGGCGGACATGCCGCCGAACAGGGTTTGCCGCCGGGAGAAGCGCTCGGCGACGATGTCTTCGAGTGCACGGTTTGCGCTAAAATTGGTATCGACGTCACCGTCGCTGTATCCGGAATTGGGACCCGCAATTTTCATGAATCTCATCCTTGCCACGTATAAAGAGGTGAGCTTCGCTAGACCGTGATCGTGGCGGTGGTGTTGCGACTTGGTTGCTGTCGTGTGACCGTTGTCGCATTGCTGTCGGACAGGGATGCGCGGGGCAGGAGGTGACCAGAAAAACTGCTTGGAAATAGCTAGTTAGGCTATGGAACGACCGTGGAGCTGGTGCGTTGAGATCGAAGGAGAAACACCGTGAGCGAGCTACGCGAGGAAACCGATACGATGGGGCCGATAATGGTCCCCGCGGATCGCCTCTGGGGCGCGCAAACGCAGCGTTCGCTCGAGAATTTCAGGATCGGCGAGGAACGAATGCCGGTCGGGATCGTGCACGCACTCGGCATCATCAAGCGTGCGGCTGCCCTGACCAATCGGGATATGGGGTTGCTTGAGCCCCGGCTGGCCGATGCGATCGTCCAGGCGGCAGACGAAGTCATCTCCGGAGCGCTGGACGATCATTTCCAATTGGTCGTGTGGCAGACCGGCTCGGGCACCCAGAGCAACATGAATGCCAACGAGGTAGTCGCCAATCGCGCCAACCTCATCCTCGGGGGAAAGGCTGGCGAAAAGTCGCCGGTCCATCCCAACGACCACGTCAACATG
>JAGREL010000092.1 GCA_020446575.1 Novosphingobium sp.
AAAAGCGGGCCGAACGGCGGAAAGGGGGTGGACAACCGACCGTCCGGTTTCAGTCCACAATCTGCAAAAGAGGACGTTGGCCCGATATGAAGAATGGCCGAAAATAAGAGGTCCGCACCTCGTCATTAACCCACAAGCACCGCGAGCTATTAGCGCCGAAGTGCGGCCCGGGTTGACGCCTTCCTTTGCGCTCATCCATGTCCCTTTCCATAGTTTTGGACTTTGGTTTCCTGATGGCGCATAGGGGCGCCAGTCAGCTGTTGGCGATTTCGAGAAGCATGTCAGCTACGGCATGCGGTTCGGTAATCATCAGATCGTGGCCCGTATCGATCTCGAAGACATGCTCGGCTTGCTGCGCTCTTGAACGTTGCTCGCCTTGACGGCGAGCAAGCGTGGCGGTGCAATTGACAATTGCGCGGGGGATACGCGAAGTCCGGTCCTGATCGCGAAGCCGCAGCTTGTCCGAAAAGCATTTCCATGGCTGCGGCGTCAGTCTGGCCAGCATCCATTCCGCATCACGCGCATCGGTTACGCCTTGGCGGACCGCTGAATCCTCGTTTGGCCACAGGACCAGCTCCACCTCGTCGACAACGCGCAAGTCGGATCGCGCGAAGGCCATCATGTCGGGTGCGTTGTCCACGAGCGATTCCCCGTCGCGCGGCAGTGATGCGTCAAGGTAGACAAGCCGGCGCACCCGTTCCGGGACCGCATCCGCCACCCCGGTGATCACCATGCCGCCATAACTGTGGCCGGCGAGGATCACGTCCCGCAAGTCATGGAAGAACAGGATATTGACGATGTCCGCGATATGGGTGTCGAGGCCGACATCGGGGCTGACAAGATGGCTGCGATCGCCCAGTCCGGTCAGCGAGGGAGCGAATACGTCGTGGCCCCGCGACCGCAATATCGGCGACAGCTTGTCGTAGCACCACCCCCCATGGCCCCCTCCGTGTACCAGGACGAACACAGTCATTTCGAATCCTCCTGACGGCAAGCCGGGAACGCTACCGCGTGCGCATTGCTAGCGCTGATCTGCCCCGATGGCGGCGATCTCCAGCAGCCTTTCGGCGACCCAATTGGGTTCCGTGAGCATCAGATCGTGCCCGGTGTCGATGTCCCAGACACGGCCTTGCGAACGTTCCTTGAGCAGGTCCATGTCGCGGCCCGGGATCGTCGCCGTGCATATCAGGTGCGATTCCGGTATGGTACGCATCGCCGCTTCGTTTTGGAAACGCAGCTTCTCGGCGAAGCATTTCCAGGGCTGCGGCGTAAGCCGGTCATTGGTCCACTTCGCCAGCTCCGGGTCATGTATGCCGAAGAAACCCGCATACATCGGGTCGGGCTTCATAACCAGCTCGACGCCGTTCTCGACATACATGTTCTGCCTTTGCGGTTCGATGCTCTCGAACGCGTGCTCGTGCAGCGATTCACCGTCCACGGGATAGGCGGCATCGAGATAGACCCGGTGCCCGACCCGGTCAGGCGCCCGGTCGGCAATGCCTGTTATGACCATGCCGCCATAGCTGTGTCCGACCAGAATGGCGTCGCTGAGATCCTCGTAGAACAGCAGGTTCACCACATCGTCGATATGCATGCTGAGATCTATGTCGGGATTGAGCTGATGCGTGTGCTCGCCCATGCCCGGCAGTGAGGGCGCGTGAACCAGATGTCCCTGAGCCTGCAGTATCCGCGCCACGGGCTGATAGCACCAGCCGCCATGTCCGCCGCCATGAATCAGAATGAATGTCGCCACTACTAACCTCGTCAAAATGACTGCTGGCCCCAAGCGAAATCAACTGGCTGCCTCCAGGATCGCCGCACAACCGGGCCTTCCCAACGATCGCCAAAAGACCGCCAAGGACCAGACAGATGCAGAGCGTCACCGAAGAGCAAGCTGAAAGATCGCCGTGAGCAATCTACTCCAGTATCCGGTCCAGGCCGCCCTCAGAACTCGACGCTCAGATCGACGCCATAGCTTCGTCCCTGATCATAGTTTTGGGCCACGGCCCAAGGCAGAAACAGGGATGAGGTCGCGTATCGCTTGTTCGTCAGGTTCCGCCCCCAGACCGCAAGTTCGGCTTCGAGTTCGCCAGACCGGATGTGCTTGAGAGCCGTGCGGCCGTTCAGCTTCCAATGTGCCTTGCTCGAAAGGAGTTCGGCAGGGACACCCCGGTCGAGTTGAACGGAAGGATTGCCGCTATGGTCCAGCCGCGACCGATAGAGGCCATCCAATCGGAATTGAAGGGTGGCATCGCCAAACAGCGGCTGCGTTTCGTAGGATGCATAGGCACTGCCGGTCCACTTCGGACGAACGAACGCCTTATATTCACCCCCTTGAGCAGCCAAGAATACTGGATCGATATTACGGAACTCGGCATCGGTGTAGGATACGCTGCCGCCAAGGGTCAGGCCATCGGATGGAGCCGCCGTGACTTCGAGTTCGAAACCTTTGGCACGAACATCGTGCGACTGCTGCACGAAGGTGCTCAGGTTGGACGCCAGCGCCGCGGCAAGGTCGCCGTAGACTGCAGTCAGGAAGGCCACGGCTTCGGTCGACGTCGTCGAACTCGGCTGCTGGAAATTGCTGTAATCGACGTAGAACAACGCAAGATTGGTGCGCAGCCGGCGACCAAGAAAGTCAGCCTTGAGCCCCAGTTCCCAAGATTTTGCGGTTTCGGGAACGAACTCGATGCCCGCCACTGAACCGCCCGACACGAATGATGTCGAATATTTGCCGTAAACCAGCGTATCCGGGGCAGGAGTCCAGTTCAGGCCAACCATGAAATTGGGCTTGGTCTTCTTGTACGGTTCGGGAATGATGTCGGGCCGAGGGACGATCACCCCGCCGATCAGGTTATCCCAGCGGAAGCGGCTCGTCTTCTTGTCTCGGGTCACGCGCCCGCCAAGGACCAGCTCAAGCTGTTCGGTGAACTTGTATTCAGCCTGAAGATAGGCAGCGATAGATGTAGCCTTGTTGAAATAGCGGCCTTCGTTTCCTAGGGGCACGACGCCGCTGGGCGAAATGAACGGATTGGAAAAGAAGGAAAATGTATTCTGTATGCGTTCCGGCCCGCCTGCTTCATCTTTCGAACGGAACCACAGCGCCCCGGCCGTTATCTGCAAGCGTTCCGAACTGTAATTGACCTGAAGCTCGTCGCTCCATTGCTTCGAAATGGAACTGGCCCCCGATGCCGTGATGAGAACACGGTTGCCTACCAAAGGAGCGAACTGTGCCACCAACCCGGGAATTGCCGCTGGAGCATCCGCCGGCGCGTTGGTCGAAAAAGCGATAAAAGTCGCATAAGGGACCAGAGCTTCCTGGGTGAAGGTAAGAGCGCTGACACCGTCGATTGCAGAGGGTGCAAACACGCGGGACTCACGATAGGCTGCGATATTCTTTACCGTTATATTGTCTGTTGCTTGCCAGGTAGCAGTCAGACTGTGTCCGGATACCCGCTGCACGCGCGGGATGACCCAGGAATTGGTGACGACCTTCGGGCTTTGAAGTGTGTCGTTGAGATAGATTTCCTGACTGTTGTAGAGTGCGTTGAAGATCGGTCCGATCAGCGGCGCGCCCGCTCCAAGCCCCGGGAAAGCGGGATTGTAGCTGGAGATCGCGGTTCCCTCGGGAGTGCCGTTGTCCTCGTTGCGGTCGTACTTGTAGACCATCTTGAATGAGTCGCTGGGTTCGAACTTCAAAGCAGCGAAATAGGAATTCGCATCCATATTGCCGAGATATTTGGGCGAACGTTTGACGGTGGAAAGACGGGGATCAGGTGAAAGCGTGCGGTCCCAGATCGTGCCAGCGGCAGCATTTCCGATGTCGCCGCGCCGATAGTTGCGCACAAAGCTGAAATAGCCACTAAATGGGCCCATCTGCGGCAGATCGGCGCTAACGCGAAAGCGATAGCTGTCCTGGTTGCCAACCGAGCCTTGAACCTTGACGTGCGCTTCGCCTGTAGGATCCCTGGTGACTACACTGACCGCACCAGCAGTTGCGTTGCGGCCGAACAAGGTGCCTTGCGGCCCACGCAGCACTTCGAGCCTGGCGACGTCCGGCAGGTCGAAGATCGAGCCGCGCGGGCTCGAGATGTAAACGCCGTCAAGGTAGATTGAAACTTGCTTATCCGACCCGGCGACAACGCCGAAGCTGTTTTGGCCGCGAATGGTGAAGGAGGGCACCTGGATCCCTCCCGCCGAGGGCCGGACGGTGACGCCTGGAGCAACGCTGCCCAGGTCATTGACTGTGGTAATGCGATTGGCCTGAAGGGTCTCCTGCGTGACGGCCGTGACCGCGATAGGCACGTCCTGCACGCTCTGTTCACGTTTCTGGGCAGTTACGATGATTTCCTCAAGGCCAACGGCTTCAGCAGAAGTCTGCGCAACTGCAGATTTTGCAGTGGTAATGCTAATGGCTGCGACGCCCAGAAACAGGCACTTCCGATAGGTGTCCCTCAGCATATTCCCCTCCCATGTTGTCAATTGTCAACCTACGATTTGCACGTTTGTTGTCAACTGTTCAATAGCACCTGCCCATTGCCGGGGGCGGCGAAAGTCCGGGCGGATTGGGACGGGACGGCCGCCGCCCGGCGCCTTCGTGGCGCGGCGCCTGCGGGGTCATTTTTGATATGGACGACGTACCGCCACAGACTGGCCGCGAGGCTTGAATTGCTCGCTTGCTTGCGCCTTAATCGGACGATGACTGTTCCCATCCGACGCAAACGCGACGCCGCCGCTACCAAGGCAAGCATACTGGCGGCGGCGAAGAGTTGCTTTTCGGAAAACGGATACGCCAAGACAGGCATTCGCGATGTCGCAGCGAAGGCCGGCGTTAGCTACACACTAGTCGGCCGATATTTCGGATCGAAGGCGGGTTTGCTCGAGGCGGCGCTGAAAGCGACATTGCGGGCCGAGCCGTTTCTCGAGATCGATCGAGAATCCTTCGGCGAAAATCTGGCGCGGCTCATAGTCACCTCGCCCGACAGTGAGTTGCCGACCTCCATGACAATCCTGGCCGCCGCAGACCCCGTCGCGCGGGAAGTCGTTACCCGGATAGTGGAGGAGAGAGTTGTCCGGCCGCTGGCAGAGTGGATCGGCCCGCCCTTCGCACACGAGCGGGCTGCCGCGATCACAATGCTGGGTGCCGGTTTCGTGACGCATTCCCGCTTCATCCCACTGCTTGGCCCGCCAGCATCGATCGGATTGCGGCATCTCACGGTCAGCTGGCTGGCGCGCAGCTTTCAAATGATCATCGATGAGCCTGACAGCTGGCGCGAGTTTGCGGGAATGGAAACAGATCAATCCAACTGAACGAAGAAAATCGAGATCGGCAATTTTGAGGGGGCAAGCCGGTATCGCCAGCAATTGGGCGCCATGGCAGATGTCAGCTTTCAGGGAACCTACGATCTAGGCTAAGTGTCCGCTAGGTTGTCGTGTCCGGTCAGTCCGCTCTTGGCACGTAGTGGCGGTCAGCTACCACTCAGCAACGTTGGATTTTGTCCACGCGGCCTAAGGACAGCGACCCGACTTAGCCCTGGTCGACACTCAGCGAACGCAAGACCTTCTCGATTGCCGCGACCCATGTTGCCTGATGCTTTGGTAGCAGCTGCTCGATGCGAGGCGCCGAGCGGCCGTTGACGGCAACGAACGTATTGTTGGGCTCGTTGATGACAGTGCCGCCCACCAGCGATGCCAGCGTTTCAAAGTATGGCATCCAGATATGTTCCGGCAGTCCCCATGCCGCCGGATTGGGCCAGAACTGCCCGTTCTTCTGGATGTAACCAAAGTTGACCGGCTTATCGCGATCGGCGAGATCCGCCTTGATGTTGAGGCTGGCCTTGAGGTCCGGATAGACGCCGAGCGGTTCGAGCGCATCGAGGAAGGCGCGAATGGCCTGCGGCAATTGCGGATCGCGTTCTGCCATCCTGTCCCAGAAGGTGCCCATGCTGATCGACTGCGGCCGGGCCCGTGCTTCTGCGGGAACTGGTTCGATCTTGGGAACACCACCATCGATACGCACTATCCCACGTTCGATCATCACTGTCCTGGCGAGCGTGCTGGGCACAGCCAGTATGCCGCCGGCGGAGTTCCTCCAGGTCGCAAGCTCGACCAGCGCAAAGGTGAAATGGGCACCGGCATGGCTTTGCAACAACCCCGACAGAGCCTCGGTCTCGGTGCGGATGCCATCGCCCAACACAATCACCAACATGCGCCCGCGGGACAGGTTAAGCGATACCGCATCAATGAAGTCGGCTTCTTCCAGCGCCTCGGGATGGCCTGCAACCAGGTCATAGAACCTGGCCGGTGCATTCTGCCCCTTTCCAACTGCCGCTTCGAATGCCGAGAAGGTCATCGAGGTAAGAGCGGCGACATAATCGAGGGCCTGTGCGACCACTTCGCGCCGCATCTCACTGTTACGCCACAGCTTGGTCTCGACCAACACCAGGTCACCGCCAGGCGTCACATAGAGATTGTCGATAAAGCCATGCCCGCAAGGCACTTCACGCGCCGCGGCAATCAGTTCGCCAAATCCCGGTTCGATATCGCCTATCGGCAATATCTCCGGATGGTCATGGATCAGACCCTGCAGCCAGTCCTCATTGTGCACGCCTGCTCCCAGACGAATGCGCTCAAGCACGCAGCGGGCATTGTCTGCTCCCACCAGAACCGGAACTGCCTGTGATCTCGCCATGAGCGTGGCTGTGCTCGAAACACACCCGACAGTCCAGTTAAATGAGACTCATAGGTCGTGGGCTGATCAGTCTCATCGGCTGATCGTGCGCCCACGATGGATATCCGCAAACGTATCGGTTGGAATGTAAAGCGTCTGCGCAAGGAGCGCGAGATCACGCAGGAGGACTTTGCCACCGACAGCGGGTTCGACCGAGGTTACATCAGCGGTGTAGAACGCGGCGTGCGCAACCCGTCCATCCTCGTGCTGGAACGCATTGCCAGCGCGCTTGATGCGGATGTAACCGACCTGCTTGATGTCAGGAAGGCGGAAAAGTTTTCCAAGGTCTATCGTCGCTGAAACAGCGATCGGTCGTAGGGTGTTATTGCAGTACGCTTGCGTGATAGGCTTGAGTTTATTCCGTGTTCGGAAATCGCCGGATTTTGCCCGAAGCCCAGTGTTTGTGCGGGCTTTCAGGGCGGAGGGGGAGACTTTCCGTGTATTTTGCGCGTTTTTCCGTGTTTTTCCGGGGGGAACACGGAAAAAAATAGCCGAGACAGGTTAGGTCTCGACTGTGCCGTTCACCACATTTTTCAATGAGTTATGGGGAATTCGCCGATTGGAAATTCGGGGGGCACCGCTCTTGCCGGTCGACGTGGTTTTCATCGGAAGCTGCACCAATGGGCGCATCGAGGATCTGCGTGCCGCCGCCGCCATAGCGCGCGGGGGCCGGGTTGCAGAGACGACACGCGCGCTCGTCGTGCCTGGCTCTGGAACAGTTCGTGCACAAGCCGAGGCCGAAGGGCTGGGCCGGGTCTTTATGGACGCCGGTTTTGAATGGCGGGAGGCCGGCTGTTCGATGTGTCTGGGCATGAATCCCGACAAGCTTGCCCCCGGACAGCGCTGCGCGTCCACTTCCAACCGCAATTTCGAGGGACGGCAGGGGCCCGGCGGCCGCACCCATCTCATGTCGCCGGCCATGGCCGCGGCTCTCGCCGGCCAAATCGTCGACGTACGCGAGATGAAGACGGCATGAGCCCCTTTTCGACCCTAACCGCGATCGCCGCGCCACTGCCGATAGCCAATGTCGATACCGACATGATCCTGCCCGCGCGCTTCCTGTCGACCATCAGTCGATCCGGCCTGAAAGAGGGCCTGTTCTGGACTCAACGGCAAGACCCCGAGTTTGTTTTGAACCGGGCGCCCTGGTGCACTGCAAGCATTATCGTGGCTCTCGACAATCTAGGTTGCGGTTCCAGCCGCGAACATGCGCCTTGGGCTTTGCTCGATTACGGCATACGAGCCGTGATCGCTCCAAGCATTGCCGACATTTTTTTACAACAATTGCTGCAAGAACGGAATCCTGCCAGTCGTACTTCCACTCGAGGCGAGCGAGCGGCTTCTGGACATTATTTCCAATCCGGAAGATGCTGAAATAACCGTCGATCTGCCAAATCAGCAGGTCCGCGCGGGTGACGAGACCTTTGATTTCGACATCGATCCGTTGCGAAAGGCTGACCTCTTGGCGGGAACGGACGACATAGCGCGATCATTGCTCCATATCGATGCGATCTCCGACTATGAGGCGGCGGCGACCCTGCCTGCACCGCATGTGACTCAAGAGGCATTGGATTTTCTGGCGATGCCCCTCGACGATTGACCGTGGCGCGACGTCCTTGATGATGTCGTGTCACAAAGTCTGCAAGCGGCTTACGCTCCAGATCAGTCAGACATATCAGCCGGAGGCTTTCGGTGGGTATACAGAACGCCGCCGGGGAACAGCAAGCGACTGCTCGGATACTCGTCAACGCAGCCGGTGTCGCGCCGTGCGTTAGGGTGATCGATCGCAAAGGCAAACCAACCTCGCTCGCCAGATGCACGCAGGTCATCGACATTAACCTCATCGGCACCTCCAACATCCTGCCGGAATTCGCCGTGCGCGGCCTGGCGTTAGAGCCCGATGCTAGCGGCGAGTGTGGGAAGGACCGGGGCGTCGGGCTCAAATTGCCAGCGGTGCGTGAGCTGGCGCAGGATCAAGACCAAGGCGTTGATGTTTGTATGGACTGCGATTCGAAAGATGGTCGAGAGAAATACATGGCAGGGTGGAGGCCAATGTTCTGAGGTAATAATGGTACTCGGCCTGCCGAGAAGTTACTGACCGGCCGGCCAATTGGCCCCGGGCACGCCCGGATAGGGCATCACAGCGCTGACAATCTTTCCCGAGCCGCGTGAAACTACGAACAGTTTCCGCCGATCCTTGCCGCCCCAGGCCAGATTGGTCGGAAAGTCGATCGTCGTGCCTTCGGGGTCATGCACGAGCGTCAGGGCATTGCCTTGAGGCGTGATGGCGACGATGCGGTTCGCGAAGGGCAAGGTCACGAAGAGGTTTCCTGCTTCGTCCATTGCCAATCCGTCGCAATAGCCCGTCCGGCCCCGTGCGGCCTTGTCGAGAGCCCGGATCTCAGTTGCAGTCTGGTTCGGGAAGACCGATCCCAGAACGGGTCCATAATAGGCCGGGTTGACAAGGTCACCGTTCGCTTCCCGCTCCCAACGCATGACCCGACCTTCTGCGGTTAGAGCGGCATAGAGGTGACGGTCTCCCCGGCCGATGCAAAGGCCGTTCGCGCCGCGCAGTCGGCGCGCCACTATGCGCACGCTGCCCCTGGTGTCGACGGCATAGATGAAGCCTTCGGCGCTTGTCGTACCGATGTTGCCGACACTCCATCCACTGTGGCTGCAATAGATCGTTCCATCGTGCGCAACGGCGGGGCAATTGGAGGCAACAAGGCGGCGCCCTTCCAGCTCACTTGCGAGAACTTCGACCGTGTTGCTGACGAGATCGATGCGTCGCAACGGGCCGGGCCTGTTCCTCAAGGCGCCCACACTGGCGGCGACAACGCGTCCCTGCCGATCGAATGCGATGCCGCCTGTCTCAATCGATGGGCCGACATATCGGACCGTGCCGTCCGGCTCGAGGATGCCGACCGCCGCTTTGGCAGTGGAAAAGGCCAGGCGACCGTTCGGAGCGCTAGCAAGACCTTCAGCCCCGGCGATACCATCAAGCACGAGCCCGAAATCCGATGGCTCAAGCCGTCTCAAGGCTGGGGATGCCGGGTGCAGCGCGGCGGTGCAGCTTGCGGCGGAAAAACCGGCGAGGGACGCAAGCAAGCGGCGCCGATTCATGAGAGAGTTCGGAGCGATCCCACCGGGCAGGACTGGCCTTGGGCGAGCCATGTCAGTTCCGGCCCGAAACCAGTCCCCTGGCGATCACTTGCGCCTGGATTTCCGCCGCGCCTTCGAAGATGTTGAGAATCCGCGCGTCGCAAAGCACCCGGCTGATTTCGAATTCGAGCGCGTAGCCGTTCCCGCCGTGGACCTGCAGCGCGGCATCCGCGTTCGACCAGGCCGCGCGTGCGCCAAGCAGCTTGGCCATGCCCGCCTCGATATCGCAGCGTTTGCCCGAATCCTTGGCGCGGGCGGCCGAATAGGTAAGTTCACGCGCCAGCACCATATCGACCAGGCTCATCGCGATCTTGTCCGAGACGCGCGGGAAATGGACGATGGCCTTGTTGAACTGCTTGCGGTTGAGCGCATAGTCCAGCCCCAGTTCCAGAGCCCGGCGCGCCACGCCCACAGCGCGGGCCGCGGTCTGGATGCGAGCGCCTTCGAAGGTGCGCATGAGCTGCTTGAAGCCCTGTCCCTCCTCGCCACCGAGAAGGGCGTCCGCCGGCGCGCGCATGCCGTCGAACGACAGGGCGTATTCGCGCATGCCGCGATAGCCGAGCACTTCGATCTCGCTGCCTGCCATGCCTTCTGCCGGGAAGGGGCTGGCTTCGGTCCCTCGAGGTTTGGGGACGAGCAGCATCGAAAGACCAGCATAGCCTCTCTGGTCGGGGAGGGTGCGCGCTAGCAGCGTCATCAGGTCGGATCGGCTGGCATGTGTGATCCAGGTCTTCGCGCCGTCGATGACCCAATCTCCGCCGGCTTCCTGGCGCGCCCTTGTGGCGAGGCTGCCGAGGTCCGAACCGACGTCCGGTTCGGTAAAGACGGCCGTCGGCAGGATCTCGCCGCTGGCGATTTTGGGCAGCCAGTATTCCTTCTGCTCGGCCGTTCCACCGAGCACGATCAACTCACCCGCTATTTCCGAGCGGGTGCCGAGCGAGCCCGCACCGATCCAGCCACGGGAAAGCTCCTCGGTTACGAGGCACATGACGAGCTTGCCGAGGCCCAGGCCGCCGTATTCCTCGGGGATACAGACTCCGAATGTGCCGAGTTCGGCCATTGCGCCGACCGTTTCGTCCGGGATCAGGTCGTTGGCGAGGTGCCACCTGTGAGCATTGGGCAGGATTTCCGCCTCGGTGAATCTTCGGAACTGGTCGCGGATCGTATCGAGATCGGAATCGTGGAAGGATTCGCTCGGCCAGAGCCCATCAGCAAGCGCTTGCGTCACTTCGGCACGGGTCCGCGCGTGATCGCCGTAGAGGACATCGCTGCATCCTTGCGCAAGTCCCCGCACCGCATCGCCCAGTTCAAGATCCATTGGCCGGAACAGCTCATTCTGGCCCATCGGCAAGCCGCCGATAAGTTGCGCGATGGTTTCGGCAAAGCCGAGCTGCGCAACCTGAAGATCGAGTGCATTCGATTCGCTGCCGGCTTTCAGCCAGTCGTGCAGCGCTTCGAGCGCCGCTACGCTGGTTGCGACCCATGCGAAGCCATGGGCGGCGCGCTGCTCCGTGTCTATCGCCGATGCCTCAAGCCTCTTGCGAAGCTGCTCGCCAGCGATGGTCCGGTACTCACGAGCAGCGTTAAGCGCAGTGGTGAAGGCATCCATCTGTGACTGTTCCATCGTCGCCATGGGTTCTCGCCAACGCCTCTGCGGTAGTTTAAATTTGCATTCAAGTATAATTTTAATCTACGCCGACAATGCCTTCGTCGATCAGCTGGCCGATCTCGCTGTTGGACAGGCCAAGCTGTTCCGCAAGGATAACTTCACTGTGTTCGCCGTTGCGGGGGGCCGATCGCGGCTCCTGGCGGTCAAGATCCGGGACCGTGGCGAAGGCACCGGCCGCAGGATAATCGAATCCGCTGGGATTGGCGACCGAGCCAAAGATCGGGTTTTCGGAGACCAGCGCGGGATCCCGGGCGGCGTCGAGCATTGTGCGATAGCTGGAATGGACCACGCCTCCGGCATCGAATGCCGCGATCAGCTCGGCATGGCTTTTTGCACCGACTGCTGCTTCGAAGACAGGGAACAGCGCATCGCGATGCGCAAAGCGCAGCCCATCGTCCCTCGCGAAGCTGACGCCGCATTCTGCCTCTATGGCGGAAACGGCTTCCCCGACGTCGAGCGCTTCGACGAGGTTCTTCCATTGGCGCGGCGTCACCACCACGATCATCGTTCGCACGCCGTCGGCGGTGACGAAATCCCGGCCGAACAAGCCATAGACCGCGTTGCCAAGCCGGGGGCGGTTCTCACCCGAATAGAGCACCTCGGCAATGCCTCCGAGATTGGCGGCAGTCCCGATCGCGACATCCGACAGCGGGATGCGCACTTCACCGCCATTGCCGGTCTGGTCGCGTCGGCGGATTGCGGCCAGCAGCGCAAAGGCGGCATATGCGCCGGAAAGCAGGTCCCAGGCCGGCAGGACGTGGTTGACCGGCTCCGGGCCGGGCCCGGTCATCATCGGATAGCCGATCGCGTTGTTGACGGTGTAGTCGAGCGCGGGTGAACCGTCGGGCCAGCCCATCACCCGCACAGTCACGAGGTCCGGCCGCCCCTCGGCAAGCAGTTCGTGGGAGAGAAATCCGGTGGCCGGGAAATTGGTGATGAACTGTCCGGTCTTGCGCACCAGCGCCTGCAGTAACGCGCGTCCTTCCGGGTTACCGAGGTCAAGCGCGAGTGACCGCTTCGCGCGGTTCAGGTTCTCCCAGTAAAGCGAGTCGTTCGCTTCCGTTACCGGCCATCGCCTGAAGTCCGGTCCGCCGCCGATCTGGTCGACGCGGATCACCTCGGCCCCGAGCTGTGCGCAATAAAGCCCGGCAGACGGCGAGGCGACAAACGATGAGGCCTCGATGATCGTGAGGCCGCTGAGCAGGTCGTACATGGATTCAAAGGCTCCTGGTCCTGGCAAAGAGGAAGTGCTTGCCGATCCCTCTGTGCGTGGTTTCAATCGCGCACGCGTGCGAGGCGGGCGCGGTGCGAAGGCGCAACGATGTTCGCCTGCGGTCTTTCGGAGGTATCGTATGTCGGATGAAGTGCTGATCGAAAACAGCGGTGGTGTGCGCATTATCACGCTCAACCGTCCCGACCGGCTCAATGCGCTGACCAATTCGATCATGGCGCCGCTTGCCGATACCTGCGCCGACGCCGCGCGCGATCCTTCGGTCGGTTGCGTCGTTGTTACGGGGGCGGGACGGGGTTTCTGTGCGGGCGGTGACTTCAAGGACAACGAACGGGAAAAGCTGATGACTGCGCCCAACCGTGAGACAGGCACGTCTGTCGAACAAGGCTATGCCCGCCTGCGGCCGTTTGCCGAGACCTCCCGATTGCTGCATGAAATGCCCAAGCCGACGATCGCCATGGTCAACGGACCGTGCGCGGGTGCCGGAATCGGCATTGCCGGTGCCTGCGACCTTCGGTTTGCCGGTCGTTCCGCCAGCTTCGTAACCGCTTTCGAGCGGACCGGTGCCAGTGGCGATTTCGGTTCCACCTGGTTCTGGACGAAGATCCTTGGCACAGGGGTAGCGCGCGAACTTTTCCTGCTTGGGGAGAAGCTCTCGGCGGAGGAAGCCTTTGCCAAGGGCATCTACACCCGGCTCCATGATGACGAGAGCCTCCGTGATGAGACGCTCAAGGTGGCGCATCGGCTCGCCGAAGGGTCGCGGACTGGGCTGGGATACATGAAGCGTAGCCTCAATAATGCCGAGGATTGGGCGTTCGAGGCTGCGCTTGATGCCGAAGCGATGAACATGTCGCTGTCGGTCGCGGCGAACGTCCTGATCGACGGCCAGGAAGGGAAAGTCTGAACGGAGCTTCCCCACCGCTTCCACAAACTGATTGCCGCGCATTCCCGTTGCGTTGGACAAGGCTTCTGCAGCCATCGATATGCCTTCCGGGATTCTCCCTCTTACTGTTATCCGACGCTAGCGGGCCGCTTGGCAACTGTCGACCAATATTGACCTTGAGTGCAAAAATTGTTGAAATCGGGAATACGTACCGGCTAGGGGATCGGGAGGCAGCAAGCGTAGCCGGAGAGGCGATTGTGATTTCGCGTGAAGTTCATCTCAAGCGACGGCCGGTCGGCTCACCCGTTCCGGAGGACTTTGCCATGGCCGAAAGGGACGTGCCAGTTCCCGGGGACGGCGAAGTGCAGGTGCGCAACCTGTTCATGGCCGTGGACCCGGCGATGCGCGGGCGGATGGACGATGCGAAAAGCTATGTCCCGCCTTTCGACCTCGATGCAGTGATGGAAGGTCCGGCGATCGGCGAAGTCGTGGTCTCGAATGACTCGGGATTCGCGCCTGGCGATATCGTCTTCTCCCGACTTGGCTGGCGCGAGGCTTTCACGGCTCCGTCAAGCGCGTTGCAGCTGCGCGACTGTTCCGACCTGCCGGCGCAGGCCTATCTTGGATTTGCCGGAGTGACGGGCCTTACGGCCTATGCCGGGATGCTGCGGATTGGCGAGCTCAAGCCCGGAGACGTGGTCTTCGTGTCCGCCGCTTCGGGCGGGGTGGGGTCGCTGGCCTGCCAAATCGCGAAGATCAAGGGCCACAAGGTGATCGGCGCGGCTGGCGGACCGCGCAAGTTGGACTTCCTGCGCGACAGACTCGGTCTCGACGCAGCGATCGACTACAAGGCCGAGGACAATCTGACCAAGGCGCTCGCCCGCGAGGTGAAAGCCATCGGCGCCGGCGGGATCGATCTCTATTTCGACAATGTTGGCGGCGATCACTTGCATGCGGCGATTGCGCTTGCCAATCCCTTTGCCCGGATGGCGATCTGCGGAATGATTTCGCAATACAACGCCGCTGGCGCGGTGACGCCGCCGCGCAATTTGACGCAGATCATGACCAAGCGGTTGCGTCTGGAAGGTTTCATCGCCACCGACCACATGGATCTCGAACAGCATTTCCTGGCCGACATGAAGGCTTGGCACAAGGCGGGGCTGCTCCAGTTGACCGACACCGTGCATGAAGGGATCGGCGATGCAGTGAGCGCGTTTCTGGGTTTGTTCGACGGATCGAATCTCGGGCGCACTTTGGTGCGGCTCGGCTGAAAGGGAGGATTGCCCAGGTGACTGCATCGCAGCCAGGCCGCGCGCTGGAAGGGATCAAGGTGCTGGACCTCTCGCGGGTGCTTGCGGGGCCTTGGTCGACCCAGATTCTCGCCGATTTCGGTGCCGACGTGCTCAAAGTGGAATTGCCCGGCAAGGGTGACGATACGCGGGGCTGGGGGCCACCCTTTTTGCAGCTTGGAGACGGATCGGACGATCCGCAGGAAAGCGCCTATTATCTTTGCGCCAACCGCAACAAGCGTTCCGCGGCCATCGATATCGCGAAACCGGAAGGCGCTGCCATTGTCCGCCGTCTGGCTGCGGAGGCGGATATTCTCGTCGAGAACTTCAAGGCCGGCGGGCTGAAGAAATATGGTTTGCACTATGAGGCGATCGCGGCGATCAATCCGCGGATTGTCTATTGCTCGATCACCGGCTTCGGTCAGAACGGTCCGTATGCTGATCGCGGCGGATACGACTTCGTGGCGCAGGGCATGGGCGGGTTCATGTCGATTACCGGTGAGGAGCATGGGGGACCGCTGCGCGCCGGTGTGGCGATCGCCGACCTTTCGACCGGGATGTACGCCACGGTCAGCGTGCTGATGGCCCTGCGCCATGCCGAGCGCACGGGAGAGGGCCAGCAGATCGACCTCTCGCTGCTCGATACGCAGATCGCGATGCTGGCGAACCAGGCATCGAACTGGCTCGTCGGCGGCGTCAATCCGGGGCGACTGGGCAACCGCCACCCGACGGTCGTACCCTACAAGACGTTCGAGGTAGCCGATGGCGTGATGATCATCGCGATCGGCAATGACGGCCAGTTCCGCGCGTTCTGCAAGGAAATGGGCGTGCCTGAACTCGCCGACGACGAGAAGTTCAGCACCGGACGTGCCCGGCTCGTCAACCGTGATGAGATCGAGGCGAAAGTGCAGGATCTTGTCCGCGACCTGGAAAGCGGGTCGCTGATCGACCGGCTTGTCGCGTGCGGGGTTCCGGCCGGTCCGGTCAACACGATCCGCGACATTTTCGAGGATCCGTTCGTCGAGCATCGCGGCACCGTGCATCGTTTTCGCCGGGAAGACGGGGTGGAAATTCCGACCGTAGCCTTCCCCGGCAAGCTTTCGGCCACTCCGGCGGATTACCGCTACCATCCGCCGCAAGTCGGCGAACATAGCCGAGAGGTTTTGGCTGATTGGCTGGGCCTGACAGGGGAAGACCTTGCGGGGCTCGAAAGTGGAGGCGTCATCAGCCAACGTTGAGCGCCAATGCCTCGCCAATTTGAATTTTGCATTGCATTGCAGAAACGGCGCGTGCAATAGCTTCCGCGAAGAAAGGTGGAAGAGGAATGGGCAACTCAGCTGTCGACTTCGACCGGCTGGCCGGATGGATGGACCGGGAAGGGCTTGGCAGCGGGCCGGTCACCGATGCCGTTCGGCTCGCCGGCGGTAGCCAGAATGTCCTCCTGCGCTTCACCCGTTCGGGCCGGGACTATGTCCTGCGGCGCCCGCCAGAGCATCCGCGCGCCAACAGCAACGAGACGATGCGCCGCGAAGCGCGTCTGCTTGCCGCGCTTCGGGACACGGCTGTGCCGCACGCGCAACTGATCGCCGCATGCGAAGACGAGAGTGTCATTGGCGCTGTATTCTACCTCATGGAACCGATCGAGGGCTTCAACCCCCAGAACGGTCTTCCTGAAACCCATCGGACCGCGCAGGTACAGCACCGCATGGGCTTTGCCCTCGTCGAGGGACTGGCGGCACTGCACGCGCTCGATCCCTTCGCGTTGGGGCTCGATGATTTCGGTAAGGTCGAAGGGTTTCTTGATCGGCAGGTTCCTCGTTGGCAGTCGCAACTGGATGGATACAACGAGCTGCCTGGCTGGACTGGCAGTGAGGAACTGGGCCAGGTCGCTGAGGTTGCCGGGTGGCTGGACGCCAACCGCCCCGAAACATTCGTGCCGGGCATTCTCCACGGCGATTATCACCTCGCCAATGTCATGTACCGCAACGACGGCCCGGAACTTGCCGCTATCGTCGACTGGGAGCTGGCCACGATCGGTGATCCGTTGATCGACCTGGGATGGCTGCTGGCGACCTGGCCGGGCGAAGCCGATGGTTCGATGCTGGGGATCGAGCCGTGGAATGGCTTTCCGGCAAGCGCTGAACTCGTCGAGCACTATGTAGGTTGCGGCACCCGGCAGGTGGACCGGATCGACTGGTACGCGATTTTCGGATGCTACAAGCTGGGCATCCTCCTTGAAGGCACACATGCGCGCGCCTGTGCCGGCAAGGCGCCGCGCGACGTCGGGGAGCGGTTGCATCGTCGGGCTCAATGGTTGTTCGCCCGCGCCCGGCGTTGGATTGGGGAAGGAGTGCTCGCGTGAGTGCGGACGCACTCGATTTCACCGGCAAACGTGTGCTGGTGGTCGGCGGGTCGAGCGGTATCGGCAATGGGATCGCGCAGGCTTTCCGTGCGCGCGGTGCAATTGTGCATGTCTGGGGTACGCGGCCGAGCGCGGCGCAGTATTCCGTTGACGACGGCTCCGACCTTGAAGGGCTGGGCTACAGTCAGGTCGATGTCGGTGATGCATCTGCAATCGCTGGGGCGCCCGATCCCTTTCCCGACGGACTCGACATCCTTGTCCATTCGCAGGGAGCGGTGCTCTACAAGCGGCAGGAGTTCGAGCGCGAAGGGTTCGATCGGGTTGTCGCTATCAATCTGTCGAGCGTGATGCAGATTTCCCAGCGCTTTCACGAAGCCTTGGCCGCGGCGCATGGCTCGGTCATCGTCGTCAGCTCGATCGGCGCGTTCAAGGCGACGCTGGCGAACCCCGCATATGCTTCGTCAAAGGCCGGAGCGGTTCAGCTGGTCAAGACGCTCGCTCTGGCCTGGGCCGGTGAGGGCGTCCGCGTGAATGGTATCGCGCCAAGCCTTGTCGAAACCAAGATGACCAAGGTGACGATGGATCATCCCGAACGACGAGAGAAAGCGCTCGCCAAGATTCCGCTGCGCCGCTTCGGCACCGTGGACGAGATGGCGGGTGTCGCTCTGTTCCTGGCTTCGCCGCTGGCCGGTTTCGTCACCGGACAAACCATAGTCGCCGACGGCGGCGTGACGCTTTGAAAGGAGAATTCCAGTGGACTTCGAATACAGTGCGAAGGTCAAGGAACTTCGCGAGAAGCTGATCTCCTTCATGGATGAGAACGTCTATCCGATTGAGGAAGAGCGTGATCGTTTCCTCGAAGATCCTGCCAATCTCTGGACTCCTTGGCCGGGCGGCGAGGCCATCAAGCAAAAGGCGCGGGCCGCCGGTCTGTGGAACCTGTTCCTGCCTCACGAATATGAACCCTTCAGCCCGGGACTGACCAATCTCGAATATGCTCCGCTGGCGGAGCAGATGGGACGGGTGTTGGGGGCGTCCGAGTATTTCAACTGCGCGGCGCCGGATACCGGGAACATGGAAATCCTGGCGAAATACGGAACTCCAGACCAGCAGCAATGCTGGCTCAAGCCGCTGCTCGACGGCGAGATCAAGTCGGCCTATGTGATGACCGAACCCGAGGTTGCCTCCTCGGATGCCACAAACATCGAGACTTCGATCGTCGCCGATGGCGACGAATACGTTATCAACGGCTGCAAGTGGTGGATTTCGGGCGCGATGGACCCGCGCTGCAAGGTCTACATCCTTCTCGGGCGCACTCCCGATCCTGACCGGCAGCGTCATCAGCAGCATTCCCAGATCATCATTCCCGCCGACACGCCAGGCATCGAAATCGTCCGCCCGTTGCATGTGATCGGCGCTTTGCATTCGCCGGGTGGACATTGCGAAATCCGTTTCACCGATGTGCGGGTGCCCAGGGAGAACCTGCTGCTGGGCGAAGGCAGGGGCTTCGAAATCGCCCAGGGCAGGCTTGGCCCCGGGCGCATCCATCATTGCATGCGCGTGGTCGGCATGGCCCAGCGCGCGCTGGAGCTGATGTGCAAGCGCGCCGACGAACGCGTGGCATTCGGGCGCAAGCTTTCGGATCAGGGGAGCATACGCCAGGACATCGCCCGGTCCTTCTGCGAGATCGAACAGGCCAGGCTGCTTACGCTCAAGGCCGCTGCCGCGATGGATCTGTACGGCAACAAGGTTGCGAAGGACCTGATCGCCGCGATCAAGATCGTTGCTCCGCAAATGGCGCAGACCGTTGCCGACCGGGCCATGCAAGTGCACGGCGCGATTGGTTTCAGCAAGGATTTCCCGCTGGCGACGATCTTCGCCACAGCCCGTTACCTGCGCATGGCGGATGGTCCGGACGAGGTGCACATGGCTCAGCTTGGCAAGCTCAAGATTGCCGAACACGCCGGGGCAAGGCGCTGATGTCGCTCACGTTGCAGTCGGTGCCGGTGGAACGGCGCGGCGATCTTGCGCTGGCTGACGAGCGTGTCGCCTATAGTTGGGCGGCGCTCGATCCCTTGCTCAACCGAACGGCGAACGCCCTGGCTGCTGCAGTCGATCATCACCGGCGCGCCGCCGTTTTCGCGCCCAACAGTGCGGAAAACGTGATTGCCTATGTGGCCGGCATGGAGGCCGGCGTCTCGACAGTGCCGGTGAGTTATCACCTGACGCCGGGCGAGGTCGCGTACATCCTCAAGGATTCGCACGCATCGGTGCTTCTCGTCGGACCGGAAACTGCTGAGGCCGGGATTGCCGCCGCTGCCGAAGCGGGCGTGCCGCTTGTCGTCGGCTGGCGCTGCGAGCCGGGCGAGGGGCTTGTTGCTTGGAATGCCTGGCTTGCCGCCGCTTCCGATGCCGAGCCCCCGGCCGATGCGAAGCCGCTGCCGCACCTGCATTATACCTCGGGCACGACGGGGCAGCCCAAGGCGACGCAGACACCGCCGCAATATTGGCCCGAAGCCGCAACGGTCGCGGAACTCGTAGAGCTCTTGCGCCCGAAGGCGACGCCGTCGCCCGGGCTGGCTGCGGGACCCCTCTATCACACCGGACCGCTGGGTCAGGCGCGCAACCTCTTTGCCGGGACCGCGCTTGTCGTGATGGAGCATTTCGATGCCGAGAAGGCGTTGGCACTGATTGAAGAGCACCGCATCGCCGGCACGGTCATGGTGCCCACCCATTTCCAGCGGATGCTCGCTCTGCCAAGCGAGGTCAGGGCGAAATACGATGTCTCGAGCATGCAGAGGCTGGCGCACACGGGCGCCGCCTGCCCGCGCGAAGTCAAGCAGGCGATGATCGACTGGTTCGGTCCGGTGCTTGTCGAGGCCTATGGCGGCACCGAAGCGGGATCGACGACCTTCATCACCTCATCCGAATGGCTCGAGCGGCCCGGATCGGTGGGCAAGGCCCTGCCCCCCTATGAAATCCAGATCATCGGCGAGGACGGTACGGCGCTTGGTCCGGGCCAGGAGGGAAGGGTCTACTTCCACGATACGACCGGGCGCGGCATCATCTACGAAGGCGATCCGGAAAAGACCGCTGCCGCGCATATCGCGCCGGGTGTCTTTACGCTGGGCGAAGTCGGCTACGTGGACGAGGATGGCTATCTTTTCATCACCGATCGCGTGTCCGACATGATCGTATCGGGCGGCGTCAACATCTATCCGGCCGAGGCTGAGCATATTCTCGTGCGCCATCCGCAAGTTGCCGATGTCGCTGTGCTCGGTGTTCCCAATCCGGAAATGGGCGAGGAGGTGAAGGCGCTTGTGGTTCCAGCCGATCCGGCAAATCCGCCTGCGCCGGAGGAACTCAACGCCTATTGCCGTATGTCGCTTGCCGGCTTCAAGTGCCCTCGCAGCTATGACATCGTGGACGACATCGGACGAACCGTGATGGGCAAGGTCAACAAGAAGCTGTTGCGCCAGAAATACTGGCCAACCGAACGAACCATCGGAGGCTAGGATGGCCGGAGCCAGCATCTGGATGCGGTGCCTTGCCCCGGCAGCGGCGTTCGCGCTCGCGGCCTGTGCACAAGGCGGAAGCGAAAGTGCGAACGGCGATGACTGGCCCGATTACGATGGACCGGGCACCACGCACTATAGCCCCCTCGATGAAATCAACGACGGCAATCTCGATCGCTTGGGCCTCGCCTGGCACTTCGACATCGACGTGGGCGGCCAGAGCCTGACCGCGCCGGTTGCTGTCGATGGTATCTTGTATTTCGCCGCAGGCGCCAGCCACGTTCATGCTCTCGATGCCGCGACCGGCAAGCTGCTGTGGCAGTATGACAGCCAGACGCGCGAGAAGGCGGGCGTCGAATTGCGCGGCGCATGGGGTAGTCGCGGGATCGCCTATGCAAATGGCAAGGTTTTCACCGGCACTCTCGACGGCCGATTGATCGCGCTCGATGCGAAGACGGGGGCGGTTCTCTGGACTGCCCAGACGACCGAAAGGAACGATGGCCGCTACATTTCCGGTGCGCCGTGGGTGTTCAAGGACAAGGTCGTGATCGGTCATGGCGGAGCGGATTATGCGCCCGTGCGGGGCTATGTCACCGCATATGATCAGGCGACGGGAAAGCAGGCATGGCGGTTCTGGACCGTGCCCGGCGATCCGTCGAAGGGCTTCGAGAACAAGGCCATGGAAATGGCCGCGAAGACCTGGACCGGGCAGTGGTGGAAATATGGCGGCGGCGCGACCGTGTGGAACGCGATGGCCTACGACTCCAAATATAACCGGCTTTATATAGGCACCGGCAACGGTGCGCCCTGGAACCGCAAGATCCGCAGCCCCGGAGGCGGCGACAACCTGTTCGTTTGTTCCATCGTCGCGCTCGATGCCGATACCGGGGAGTATGTCTGGCACTACCAGACCAATCCGGGCGAGACCTGGGATTTCAATTCCGCGATGGATATCGAGCTGGCCGAGCTCAAGATCGACGGCGTCCCACGAGATGTGATCCTGCATGCGCCGAAGAACGGCTTCTTCTACGTGATCGACAGGAAGGACGGAAAACTGATCTCCGCCAAGCCGATCGTGCCGATGAACTGGGCCACCGGGATCGACAGGAAGACCGGCCGCCCCATAGAGAACCCGGCAGCGCGTTTTCCCGAAGGCAAGCCTGCGGTGGTCTATCCGTCACCCTTCGGCGCCCACAACATAGAGGCGATGTCCTTCAATCCGTCCACCGGCCTCGTCTACATTCCGGCGATGGACCAGGGCCGCGTCTATATCGATCCGACCGGTCCCCTCTCTGCCTGGACTTTCAAGGACGGCCAGCGCATCTCGAACGGCATCGGGGAGATCCCGCCAGAGCCAAAACCGCGTCCGGCAACATCTTTCCTGCTCGCCTGGAACCCGCTTACGCAAAGCGAGGCCTGGCGCATTCCGCTGAAGGGCGTACGCGGCGGCGGCGGCACGGCAACGACAGCGGGTAACCTTCTGATCGAGGGACGCGGGGACGGACGCTTCACCATCCTGGCAGCCGATACCGGCAAGGAACTCTGGTCGTTCAATGCCCGGACGGCAGTCATGGCCCAGCCGATCACCTATCGCACCGGAGGCAAGCAATACATCGCGGTTGTGGCCGGCTCACGCTTTTCGACCGCGCAGGGATACGAGCCGGAGTGGGATTACCGCACGCAGCAATGGCGGGTGCTGGCCTTCGCGCTCGACGGCAAGGACAGTCTTCCGCCTCCGGTTGAGAAGGATATGGCGATCCCGGACAATCCGGCTTTTCATGTCGATCCGGTGCTCGCGCGCGAAGGCGCCAGGGCATACGGGGAACGGTGCGCGGGTTGCCATGGTGCGATGGGTCTCGCCGGTGGTTCCGCGCCCGATCTGCTCCGCTCTCAGGTTCCGCTGGATGCCAGCGCCTTTGCCGACTTCGTTCGCAACAGCCCGCTTGTCTCGCGCGGCATGCCAGCGTTCAGGGAGGTGCCGCAGCGCGAACTCGAAGCGATCGCCCACTATTTGCGCCAGCGCGCCCGCGAGGTCGCGAAAGAACCGCCCAAGGCAGCGCCCATCGATAATCGCGGCCAATGACGGCGTGGTTCGGATCAGCTGCCGGCTTCGAACAGGGCCAGCATCTTGTAGTAGGGATCGTCCTTGCTGCGCAGCGCGTGGGTTCCCGCCGGCAGCTCCGAATAGGGGGACTCGGCGGGGAAGACGGGCGAATTCCAGTCTGACATGCCGCGCCTGTGGATGATCTTCCAGACGCCGTCGCGGCGCTCAAGAATATCGATGTAGCGGCCTTCGAAAAAGGCGTCCTCTTCCCCGGTCCCTGCCTTGTTGTCGCGGCGGTGGTGGGCAAGATAGTAGCATTCGCTGAAACCGCGATCGCCGTCGACGCGCACGGAGATGTTGGTGATGCGGTGCTCGCAGTATTTGAGCTTCACCAGGATCTTCATCGCGAAGTCGACGAAGTCCATCGAAGTGCCTTCGTAACCGCCATGCTTGTGCGCCGATTCAGGCCAGAAACACGAGCGGATCATCTCCTCGTCCGCATGGTCGTTGCCGCGCGCGTAGTCCAGCAGGACTTCCTCAATCGCTGCTCGGGAGGCCAGCGCGTCGACTTGCTCGGCGAGATTGTGGGCATGCTTTTTCGTACCGGCCTCGGCCGAAGTAGCGGCAGCTGCCATTCCCGTCGCCAGCGCTGCGGCGGCCAGCGCTCCCCTGCGATTCGTCTCGTTCATCCGCACCTCTCCTTCGTATGTTTCCAAGGGCTTGTTTCAACGCTTGCCCAATAGCACGCGGCGCGGTTGACTTCACCTGAAAATTGCACCAACGTGCAGATATGCCCCTTTTCAAGCGGGGACAATCAACGGGAAGATCGAGGAAATCGCCTGATGTCCGGATACGTTTCGCGCATGCTGCTGCTTGGCGCAGCCGCACTGATGATACCGTTGGCTGGCTGCTCCCAGAAGGCTTCGGGTCCCGAGCCCGTGTCCGGCAAGGACTGGTTCGCCTTTGGCGGTGATGACAGCGAATTGCATTACAGCTCGCTGGACGAAATCAACGCCGGAAACATCGATCAACTCGGCTTGGCATGGTCTTATGACATCGACACTTTCGATGCCTACACCCAGCCTTTGGAAGTGGGCGGCGTGGTGTATTTCGGAGCGGGTCACAGTGTCCTGCGCGCGCTGGATGCGAAGACCGGCAAGTTGATCTGGGAATACGATCCCAAGGTAGCAGAGGCTCCCGAAGCGCAAACGCGGATGCGCGCAGGCTGGGGCATTCGCGGCATCGCCTATCGCGATGGGAAGGTGTTCACCGCGACGCGCGACGGCCGCCTGCTGGCCGTCAGCGCCAAGGACGGAAAGCTGCTGTGGAGCGTGCAGACGCTGGATGAGGCGCCGGGCGCCTATATCACAGGGCCGCCCCTGGTGGCCGGAGGCGTGGTTGTCATCGGATTTGGCGGTGCCGACTATTCGCCCGTGCGCGGTTATGTGACTGCCTACGACATGAACACCGGCAAGAAGGCGTGGCGCTGGTATGTCGTGCCTGGCGACCCGGCAAAGGGCTTCGAGAACGAGGCCATGGAAAAGGCGGCGAAAACCTGGACCGGTGAATGGTGGAAATTCGGCGGGGGCGGTGCGGTCTATCACTCCATGACCTATGATCCGAAGTACGACCGCGTCTATCTCGGAACCGGCAACGGCTTCCCTTGGAACCAGAAGATACGAAGTCCCGACGGCGGAGATAATCTCTATCTGGCCTCGATCGTGGCGCTGGACGCCAAAACCGGCAAATATGTCTGGCACTACCAGGCGAATCCAGGCGTCACCTGGGACTTCAACGACGCGATGGACATTGGCCTCACTGACCTGACTATCGATGGCAAATCGCGGCCGGTCATTCTCCATGCGCCGAAGAATGGCTTCTACTACGTGATCGATCGCGAGAACGGTAAGCTCATCTCCGCCGGCAAGTTCGCCAAAGTGAACTGGGCGGACAAGATCGATCTGAAGACAGGCCGCCCGGAAGTGAATCCGGAAGCGCTCTATCCGAACGGCAAGCCCTTTGTGCTCGTTCCCTTCCCGAACGGTGCGCACGGCGTTCAGGCGATGGCGCACAGCCTCGAGACCGGGCTGACCTACATCCCCGTAATGGAGGGCGGACGCGTTCATATTGACCCGCCCAACATGAAGGAATGGTCGCCACGGCTCGGCATGTTCGTGAATACCGGCCTTGGTGCGTCGCCTCCCGATATCAAGACAGATCCGGCGACCAGCAAGCTGGTTGCTTGGGATCCGGTAAAGCAGGAAAAGGTCTGGGAAGTCCCTGAGCCGAACACGTTCAACGGCGGCGTTCTCGCGACGGCCGGTAACCTCGTCTTTCAGGGGCTCAACAGCGGCGAGATCGTCGCTTTCGCAGCCGATAGCGGCAAGAAGCTGTGGAGCTTCGATGCGCAGAACGGTATCCTGTCTGCCCCGATCAGCTATGAGGTCGATGGCAAGCAGTATGTTACTGTCATCGCCAGCTTCCGTTCCAGTTTCGCCAATTCGCCGAACTGGGACTACCGGCAACAGAAGCGTCGCGTGCTGACTTTCGCACTCGGTGCTTCGGGCAGCCTGCCGAAGCCGGAGCCTTATGACATGGAGGTGGTCGATGATCCGGGATTTACGGTCGATCCGGCAAAAGCGGCGATCGGCGCCAAGGTCTATGGTACAAGCTGCGTCATCTGTCACGGTGCCGGCATGATTGCGGGCGGCGCCGCACCGGACTTGCGCGTGTCGCAGGTCCCGCTTGACGACGACGCCTTCCGTTCGGTCGTCCATGACGGTGCGCTGATGGAGCGCGGGATGGGCAAATTCGATAACTTGAGCTCTGAGGAGCTCGAGGGCCTGAGGCACTATATCCGTCAAAGGGCACGGGAAACGAAGACGCAGAAATGACCGATCAGTCCGGGGACCTCCTGATCGAGCGTTGCGACGGAGACATTGTCGTCGTTACGCTCAACCGGCCGCGTGCGAAAAACACGGTCTCTTTCGCGATGTGGGAGGCCTTTGGCGACCTGTTGACCGAGATCGAGAATGGCTCTCCTCCTCGTGCGCTGGTTATCGCGGGTGCTGAAGGATACTTTAGCAGCGGCGGGGATGTGAAGACACCGCCCGCGCGAGGTGAGGGCGCTCTCAACCTGGCCAAGCGGCTGGAGATCGGTCAGCGCGTGATTACGCGGCTTGCCGCGTTGCCTGTTCCCGTGATCGCCGCCGTAGAGGGCGGCGCCTGGGGCGTTGCCTGGGGCCTGGCGCTATCGTGCGACGTGCTGATTGCCGGAGAAGGAGCGCAGTTCGGTGCGCCGTTTCTCCGCATGGGGCTCAATCCGGACGGTGGTGTGGCCTGGTTGCTGACGCGCCAGCTCGGCCGGCTTCGTGCTTCCGAAATCCTTTATTCTGACCGGGTGCTCAAGGCTTCCGAAGCTTTGGAGATGGGGCTGGTAAGCCGTCTTGTTCCTGACGGCCAGGTGATCGACGCGGCGATGGAATTCGCGCGCAACGTAGGTTCCGGCAATCGGCAGGCGACCGAACTGACCAAGCGGCTGCTGCACGCCTCTGAGCAAAGCCCGCTTGCCGCCAGCCACGCGATCGAGCTTGCATATTGCAATCACCTCCAGTCCGGCGAGGAACTCGCTCAGGCCCGGGCCGCCTTCATTGCCCGTTCCGAAGCACGCAAGAAGGGCTGAGGCGATGCAATTCGACATGCGCGAGCTTGGGCTCGCCGAACGCTACAAGCTTATGAATTCGACCATTACCCCGCGTCCGATCGCGTGGGTCACGACCAGGTCGAAAACGGGTCTGGTCAACGCCGCACCCTACAGTTTCTTCAACGCGTGTGGAGTCGAGCCGCCGCTGGTAGTGCTGGGCTTGCTCAAGGACTTCCGCACGCGCGAACGCAAGGACACGGCGACCAACATCGTCGAGACGGGCGAGTTCGTCGTGAATCTCGTGTGTGAGAAGGATGCTGAAACGATGAATCTGTCGAGTGTCGACGCGCCGCGCGACGTCAGCGAGATCGACTACGCAGGCATCGAGACTGCTCCGTCGATAGTTGTGGCACCTCCACGCATCGCGACGAGCCCGGTAAACCTCGAATGCCGGCGTCTGGAAGCACTCGATATCGGTGTGCTCCAGACTGTCGTGATCGGTGAGGTCGTTGCCATGCATGTGGCCGACGAATTCATTGCGGATTTCGAAAAGCTCTATCTCGACACGCCGGCCATGAAGTTGATCGGCCGCACCCACGGTGCCGGTTGGTACGCACGGACGACCGACCAGTTCATGCTCGAGCGGCCACGATACGATCCCGAGCGCGGCGATCGTGCGCGCGAGGGGCAGGACCAATGAACGAGGCTGTCGAAACGGCCAAGCCCGCTTACCCCAGGAACGCGATCGCCTGGCTGACGGTCGCGATTCTGTTCGTCCTGTACATCCGCTCGCTCGCGGACCGGTACCTGATGGCCCTGCTTGTCGAGCCGATAAAGGCCGACCTTGGCCTGTCGGACCTCCAGATCAGTTTGCTGCAGGGGCCTGCGTTCGCGATCCTGTATAGCATCTGCGCCGTGCCTGTCGGCCTGGCACTCGATCGATCGAGCCGGCGCTGGGTGCTGTTCCTGTGCATCGTGGTCTGGAGTTCCGGAGCGGCAGCCTGCGGTCTTGCGGCGAGTTTCGCGATACTGGCGCTGGGCCGCTCGCTCGTAGGTGCCGGCGAAGCTGGTTACACCACTGGCGCCTATTCGATAATCGGCGACAGTTTCCCGGCAGAGCGCGTTTCACTTGCCATGTCGATCTTCGTCATGGGGGGCGTGACGGGGGCTGGCGTGGTCTTCCTGCTGGGAGGCCCGCTGGTTGGCGTGGTGCTTGACGGAGCAGTGTCTCACTGGCCGGGAATGGGTGCGTTCAAGCCGTGGCAGCAAGCCTTTATCATCACCGGCGTGCCGGGAATTCTGACGGCACTGCTTGTGTTCCTATTTCCAGAGCCGCCCCGCCATAAGCCGGCTGGAACACAAGCGAAGGGCGGCGGATACGGTGAGGCGCTGCGGTTCATTTTCGCGCATCCGCGCTGCTTCTCCGCCGTCATTATCGGCATTGGGCTGGTCTACACGGTGACAATCGCGTTGCAGCTGTGGAGTCCTGCCTACCTGACACGCACCTATGGCTGGGATCCGACCCAGATCGGACTGACGATGGGCGTGGCGCAGATGCTGCCTGCGCTCAGCCTGCCCCTGCATGGTTGGGTAGTGGACCGCCTGTACGCAAGTGGAAGGACGGACGCCCATCTCTTGTGGTGTCTGATCACGCTTGTACTGGCCGCCCCCTTTGCCGTCGCGGCCTATCTGGCGGCAAGCCCATGGCTCACGGTCGTTCTGTTCGGGATCTACATGGTCTTCAGCCTCGCATCCTCGTCGATGGGGCCAGCCGCGACCCAGGTCGTCACGCCGCCGGAATTGCGTGGGCGCGTGTCAGCGATCTTCGTGCTGGTGACCGGGCTCATCGGCATGGCGCTCGGCACCTTCCTGGTCGGTTTCGTTACTGACAAGGTTCTCGGCGATCCCCAGAAACTGGGCACCTCGCTGATCCTGCTGATCGTCGTAGTCCTCACGATTGCTGCGATATTGTTTGCCACGGGGCGGGCCAGCATGCGCCGCCTGGTCGAGACCAAGGGAGGTCTTTCATGAACGCTCCGGTAATAGCGAAGATCGAGCAGCCCGGCTTGCCTGCCGTCTATCGCGAGAAATCGCTCCACCTGATTGGCGGCGAATACGTTGAACCGTCGTCGGGTCAGTGGTTCGATGCGATCGATCCCTGCAGCGGGGCGACGATCGCGCGGATTGCCGAAGGCAACGCCGAGGACATCGATCGCGCGGTGAAGGCGGCGCGCCGGGCATTCGAAGAGGGGCCGTGGAGCCGTTTCAAACCGTCCGAGCGGCAGGCGGCGCTGCTCAAGATCGCCGATCTCATGGAAGCCGAATTCGATGACATCGCGCTTGTCGACACGCTGGAAATGGGAAGGCCGATCTCGCCTTCGCGCAACTTCCGGTCCATGGTTTTGCGTGCCATCCGACATTACGCCGGTCTGGCGACGGCGATTCACGGCGAGACGCTCGGCAATTCCTCGCCAGTCGACCTTCTTTCCTACACGCTGAGAGAACCGGTGGGTGTGGTCGGCGCGATCATCCCGTGGAAC
>JAGREL010000093.1 GCA_020446575.1 Novosphingobium sp.
AACAGCGAGGTCATCCACGCCGGCATCCACTACCCGCACGGCTCGCTCAAGGAGCGGCTGTGCATCGACGGCAAGCGGCGGCTCTACGACTATTGCGCCAGCCGCCAAGTGCCGCATCGCCGCTGCGGCAAGCTGACGTTCGCCGGCAATGAAAGCGAACGGCCCCGGCTCGAAGCTATCGCCACACACGCGGCCGCATCCGGCGCCGACGATGAACTGGCCTCGCTTGAAGGCGCCGAGGCTGCGAAGATCGAACCGGCGATCGATTGCGTCGCCGCACTGCTTTCACCCTCGAGCGGGATCGTCGATTCCCACGGATTGATGCTCTCATTGCTCGGCGAGGCGGAGGACCACGGCGCGATGCTCGCGCGCAATTCGCCGGCCGAGAAGATCGAACGAAGCGGCGAGGGCTGGCGCGTGCATGTCGGCGATACGCGGCTGGATGCACGGTTTGTCGTCAATGCCGCCGGCCTGGGCGCCCAGGCGGTAGCGGCCTCGATCGATGCTCTGGATTCCTGCCACGTTCCGCCGCTTCACTTCGCCAAGGGCAGCTATTTCACCTACTCCGGCAAGGTGCCCTTCGCGCGGTTGATCTATCCGGTGCCGATCAAGGGCGGGCTCGGCACGCATCTCACGCTCGACCTGGCCGGGCAGGCGCGCTTCGGTCCCGATGTCGAATGGGTGGACGGGATCGACTACGCCGTCGATCCCGCGCGCAAATCCGCGTTCCTTGAATCCGTTCGTCAATTCTGGCCGGCAGTCGACCCGGACAGGCTATCGCCCGGCTATAGCGGCATCCGCCCCAAGCTTACCGGCCCGACGGAACCGGACGCCGATTTCGTCATCCAGGGCGCGCAGGTCCACGGTCTGCCCGGGCTGGTGAACCTGTTCGGCATCGAATCGCCCGGGCTGACTTCCTCGCTGGCGATCGCCGAGGAGGTCGTCGCAGCCTGCCTTCAATCCGCCTGACGCTCCACGCAGCCGCCTTTCACCGGGCGGAAGTGCAGCGAGCGGCCGTGGCGTTCCATGACCAGCTCACCCTCGTCCTGCGCCAGTGGAGTTCGTTCGAAGGCGACCTTGCCCAGATCGTTGGCATCGAAGCGGAAACGGACGAGACTCGGACCTTCGCGCGTCACCCCGTGAGGCGGGCTTTCGACGCCGAACAGAGGCAGCAGCAGAGCTACCGACACAGGCCGATCTGCATCCGCAAACTCGACGGCCAGCCCGTCCTCATCGAGCTGCTGCTCCACGACTTGCCCGTCGGCAAGCTCGATCCGGGCGTCGAAATATTGCCGCGACAAGCCCGCCGGCAGGTCCAGTTCGATGCGGTAGAGCGAATCCGGTGAAGCCCGCTCCCCGAGTAATACCAGTTCGGGCGCCTTTACCGGGTTGCTGGTGAGATAGACCTTGCCCCGATCCGCTTCCCAGCGGCCCTCGGCGCGCTCGTCCAGTGCGCCGTAAGACAGGCCGTAGGAAAAGCGCCGGTCGCTGCCGAGCGCCAGCCCTGCCGCCACTTCCGGCTGGCCGCCGTCATAGATTCCGGCGAGGCAGGTAATGCCATCGTCGGTGCGCGCTGCATCGGCATGCGCGCAGCTGGCGGTGCCGATTGCCGCGAGGACCGGAAGGAGAAGCTGCAGCGCCCTTGTTCGGCGCCAGCCGCGCATGGCGGGACTACCCGGCGATGATGGGAAAGGCGTCGTCCGGGAACTTGCCGTAGGGGGACATATTGTGCGCCGCCGGATCGAACGCTTCGGGCGGAGCACCGTTCCAGCGCGCATCGGCGGGCTGCGGCAGCACGAGATAAGCCCAGCGCGGCCCGTCCATCATGTTCGCCCCCGCGCCGTGCACCGTCATATGGCTGTGCACGGTGATGTCGCCCAGCTCGTAAGTGATCTGCTCGCTCATCTCGAGATCGTCGAGCTCGGGCCAGACTTTGCGGATGTCCTGGCCGTCATAGGCGGTGTAATTGCCGAGCACGCCGAGCTTGTGAGAGCCGTTGATGAACGACATGGTGCCGGCCTGGGGGCCATACGGCTCGAGCGGAATCCAGAAGGTCATGCCGCCGCTGCGGTCCACCGCGAAAGTGATGAAATCCTGGTGGAAGCTGGTCGGCCCGTTGCCCATGTTGCGGGTCTTCTTGGCAGCCGGCAGCTTGGGCGCGAAGAAATCGTTGAACAGGCGCACGCCCACCCCGGACTTGCGGTCCATAAGGGCGCCGGCAGCCTTGCCGATTCCGTCGAATACCGGACGGATTTGCGGATCGGCGTAGCCGCTGGCAGCCTGCGCGTTGAAATAGGGCTGGTCGATCCCGTAGGGCGGGTTGCTGTCGCCGTCCTCGCCCATGATGCCTTTCGCCTTGGCGAGCATGCGGGAAAGCATCTCCGGATCGATGAAGCGTCTGAGCTGGACCCAGCCGTGCTCCTTGTAATGCGTGACTTCCTCGACCGTTACGGCCCGGCAGAAGGAAGTTTCGGTAGTCGTTGCCATTTGCATGTCTCGTCCGATTGAGTGGATGAATAGCGTGCCCGGAGGCGCTCAGCCCAGAGCGCGGATCGGATCCGAACCGTCCCAGCCTTCGGCGGCGTCGCGGAAAGTGGCGAAGACCTGCTCGGCTACGGGATTGGCGGTGATCAGTTCGGTCATGAAGCCGAGTGTCGGCGAAGTATCGACATAGCAGGTCTTCGCGCCGAGCATCAGTCCCTCGAATGCCATTTCGTGGCCTGCATCGAGCAGGGCAGCGCGCTCCGCGTCGTAGTCCTCGCAATAGAGCCCGGTGTGATGGAAGCCGAACCCGCCGTGCGGCACGAGGTCCGTCCAGATGCCCGGGCTGTCGTCGCGAGGGCAGATCAGCTCGATCTGCATGTCGCCATGCTGGCCGATCGCCGCCCGGCTCGGGGCTATGTCGGCAGGCGTTCCGCGATAATTGCTTTCGGTGAAATGAAACTCTTCCATCACGAAAAACGGGCCTGCGCCGGTCGTCTTCAGCCAGTGGCCGATCGCCGCCTCAAGGTCCGGCACGACCCAGCACATCTGCATGTATTCGCGGTTGCGCTCGCACGGAATCATCATTCGGCGGCTTCCTTCATGGCATGGGGGCCGCCGGCATCCTGCGACAGCCGGTCGATTACGAACGTGCCGTCGCGGATGACGGCTTTGAGGTGCTCTTGCGGTCGCGCGAGGATCGAGAGATCCGCAAGCGGGTCGCCGTCGACGACGATCAGGTCGGCCAGCGCGCCTTCCTCGATCACGCCGAGCCGGTCCCGGCCACCAAGCAGCGCCTCGCCGGCGTTGGCGGTTCCCCAGCTCAGTATGTCCTCCGGCGAAAGCCCGTCAATCTCGCCGTAGTAGGCGAACTCCCGTCCATAATCGCCGACCTTGTGGTCGAGCGGATCGTCTTCCAGAACATCGCGGAACACGCCGCTGTAATCGTCGCCGATCAGGATCCTCACGCCCGCTTTCTGGGCCACCGGCAGCATCTTGCGGACGTTTTCGATCTGGCCCGGCAAGTCGGCATCTGCCCAGCCCAGATCGACCATGCAGCCCGGATAGCGCAGGCTTGGCACCCAAAATGTGCCGCGCTCGGCCATCATCGCTATGATCTCCTCGTCCATCTCGTCGCCGTGATCGATGATGTCGACGCCGAGTTCGACGCATTCGCGGATCATCTCGTTGGTGGCGGAATGGGCGCGCACCAGGGCGCCGCGCATATGCGCGGCTTCGACCACGGCCGCGATCTCGTCGCGGGCCATGTTGCGCGGAACCGGCCAGGGCAGGCCGCCATGGCCGGAACTGACGAATATCTTGATCGTTTCCGAGCCGCGCCGGATGTATTCGCGCACCATCTTGCGCATGTCTTCCGGCCCATCGACGAACACGTCGGTGCCCGGTGTATCGAAACGCCGCCACCACTTGACGCTGTCGTTGACGTCGCCGGTGGTGCCGATGTGCGCGCTGCAGGCGCGGATGCGCGG
>JAGREL010000094.1 GCA_020446575.1 Novosphingobium sp.
CCCAGCCGATTTCGGTCTTGGCGGCATATTCGCCCGAGGCTTCGGCCTCGCGCCTCGCCAGCTCCGCCTCGTAGAGCCGGGCCTTCAGCATGTTCATCGCGGTCGCGCGGTTCTTGTGCTGCGAACGGTCGTTCTGGCTGGCGACGACGATACCGGTCGGAAGGTGCGTGATGCGCACCGCGGAATCGGTTGTGTTGACGTGCTGGCCGCCCGCGCCTGACGCGCGGTACGTGTCGATCTTCAGGTCGCCTTCGTTGATCTCGACGTCGATGTCGTCGTCGATCACCGGATAGACCCAGACGCTCGAAAAGCTCGTGTGGCGGCGCGCCGAACTGTCGTATGGGCTGATCCGCACCAGCCGGTGAACGCCGCTCTCGGTCTTGGAGTAGCCATAGGCGTTCTCGCCCTTGACCAGCAGCGTGCAGCTCTTGATCCCGGCCTGTTCGCCCGCGTGATAGTCCACGACCTCTACCTTGTAGCCGTGCCGCTCGGCCCAGCGCGTGTACATGCGCTGGAGCATTTCGGCCCAGTCCTGGCTTTCGGTGCCACCCGCGCCGGCATGGACTTCGAGGTAGGCGTCGTTGCCGTCGGCCTCGCCCGCCAGCAGCGCCTGCACCTTGTCCTCGTCGGCGCGCTCGGCCAGCGCAGCGAGCGTGGCGATGCCTTCCTCGACCGTATCGCTGTCATCTTCAGCCTCGCCCAGCTCGACGAATTCGACGGCATCGGCCATTTCCTGGCTGATTTCGTTCACGGTGCCGATGGCGGCTTCAAGCCGCCGCCGTTCGCGCATCACGGCTTCCGCTTCCTTCGGATCGTCCCACAGGCCGGGATCCTCGACGCGTGCATTCAACTCGTCGAGACGGCGCACGGCGCGGTCCCAGTCGAGGAATTTGCGGACCAGCGCGAGTGCCGCCTCGATCCTGTCGATATGAGCCTGCCCTTCGGCACGCATGCTTCTTCAACTCCGTTATTTCGGCTGCAGAGCCCTTCGCCGCCCCGCTTAACGCAAGGCGAAGGTTTGTAAAGCTGGCGGGAGTCAGCGGGCCTTGTCGCTGATCTTCTGCACCGCTGCCAGCGTGAGACTGACATGGTCGCGGTAATCGAGGTCCGAATGGACAAACGTGATCCGCCCGTTGGGCGCAATGACGTAGCTTGTGCGGTTGGACAGCCCGGCGGGCAGGCCTTCCCGCTTCAAGGCGACGTCGTAGCCCCTGATGATCTCCGGATCGGCGACCGCGACGGCGAACTTGTCGCGACATTCCTCGGTGGAAAAGCGCTTCAGAGTCGCGATGTCGTCCGCCGACATCCCAACCACCATTGCACCCGCCTCGGCGAACTTGTCATGGGCCTCGGCAAAGGCATGCGCTTCCAGCGTGCAGCCCTGGGTGAAAGCCTTGGGATAGAAATAGAGGACGACAGGTCCCTTGCGCAGAGCATCCTTCAGGTTGAACCGGAAGGCTTTCCCGGCCAGCGCACCCCACGTAGCGAAGATCGGCGCCTTCGTGCCTACGGGCAATTCCGCATGCACTCCGGGAGGGATGACAAGCGCCAGCAGCGCGGCGACAGCGAAGAAATGCTTCCTCATGGCACTATTGTGGACCGGGAGGCCGGGCGATGTCTACTCAATATGGAAACGCAGTGCCGGATGCCGTCCTTAAACGCCTTCGACCATGAAGCAGCGATAGGGGGCGGCTTTCTGCCGCAGCTTCGCCCGCTCCTGATAGCTGTCGCTGAAATACCAGTCCCTGGCCGCCTGCGTGTCCGGGAATTCGAGGATGACGACCCCGTCGGCCGGCTCTCCCTCGAAGGTCTCCATCGCGCCGTAAACCGTCAGCGGCTTCATGGTGGCCGGCGCGGTTCCACTGACTCCGCTTCGATATGCCGCCATTGCCTCCTGATCGACGATCTCGCCTTCGCGCAGGAAAATCATGTAGGTAGCCATTTCATTCCTCACCCCGTTTCGGCAGGTCGCCAATTTCACGCCGAACTGCCGCATTGGCAAGGCGTTGTTGCCGTTTCATGTTTCGAGGCGGACTTGTCAGCCGCGATGCCGCCACTATTCTTCTTGTGCCCCCGAAGCCCTTCGATAGAATGGATACGCATGCGTATCATTATGTCGATTCGACCGCATTTTCAGGAAGCGACCCGTCCATGAACGACCTTGGCGCCCTGAAACGCCCGCGAGCCGGAAGGCCGACTCGCGAGCAGGCGGAAGCGCGCCATGAGCTCCTGCTCGACCGCGCGCTCGACCACTTCCTCGACAAGGGCTTCCAGCAGGCGACGATCGACGCGATCGCGGCCGATGTCGGAATGACGAAACGCACGGTCTATGCGCGTCACGCCGACAAGGCCGCCCTTTTCAACGCGGCGGTGCACCGGGCGATTGAGCACTATGCAGTGTCGCGCGAAGACATCGAAGCCACCGTCTGCGACGATCTCGAACAGACGCTGGTGAACATCGCGATGCTGCGCATCGATGCCGTCTCGACGCCGACCGGGGTGAAGCTGCAGCGAATCGTGAACACCGAATCCTATCGTTTTCCCGACATCTTCACTGCTGCCTACAAGAGCGCGCTGCCGACGATCCGCTTCCTGGCCGATTTGCTAGAGAAGGAAACCAAGGCCGGGAATCTGGCAATCGATGATCCGCTGCAGGCGGCCAACGTATTCATGAGCATGGTCGTGGGCGGGCCGGCCCGCTTCATCATTTCCGCCATCCCGCTCAGCCGGGAGGAAATCGACAAGCGCGTCGGCTTCGCCGTCAGGCTGTTCCTTGACGGCGCGCGGAAACGCTGACCGCCGACCGAATTTCAGACAGACAGAACGAGAGGATGAAAATGAGCGAACAACGCGTGGTGGTTGTAACCGGAGCCAGCTCTGGAATTGGCAAGGCCACGGCCGAAGCATTCGCCGGGATGGGCTGGCACGTGATCGGGACCGGACGAAACCCGGAGCGGAGCGCTGCAGCGGAAAAGGATATTCGCGCAGCGGCATCGCCCGATGCCCGCGTCGATTTCCTGAGGGGCGACCTGGCGCTGATGTCCGAAACGATGCGGATCGCGAACGAGATCAAGGGACTGACGAGCCGTGTCGACGTGCTGATCAACAATGCGGGCGGCGTGCGCGACAAGCGCTATGTGACGAAAGAAGGAACCGAAGAGACCTTCACTGCCAATCACCTCGCTCCCTTCCTGCTGACGCGCGAACTCATGCCGTTGCTGAAGACGGCGGCCGCAGCCTCCGAGCCGGGCGCCGTGCGGGTACTGGCCGTTGCGTCGATGGCCTATCTCAGCGCCGAGAGCATGAACTGGGACGACTTGCAGAATCTCAATGGCGATTTCCCGGCATCGGGGGTCTACTGCCAGGCAAAACTGGCAAACATGCTTTTTACCCACGGATTGAGTCAGCGACTGGAGGACAGTGGAATCGTCACGCATGCGCTTGTGCCCGGCGTCGTCCACACCAACTTCGCCAGCCACGGCGACGAGGCGATGCAAAGCTTCCTGCAGGATGCACCGGGCAAGACAGCGGAAGACGTGGCGGGAATGCTTGTCTCTATGGCAACGGCGCCCGAATTCGGCACAAACGGCGGACGAGGCTTCTACGACTTCGAAGAGCATGCAATCGCGCCCCACGGAGCCGACGACCAGGCAGCCGCGCGGCTTTGGACGGAAAGCGAAAAGATCCTGGAAGGGCTGGGCTACTGAGCGTCAGCCCATCAGGCCTTCTGTTGCGTTAAGTCGCCGGGAGCAGCGGCGGCTGCGCGCGTCCCCTCACGCAGTGCGGATTCGAGGGCCGAGAGATAGGACAGGAAGCCCTCCCGCCCCCGCTTCGTCAGATGGCAGGTGGTCAATGATCGCTTGCGCTCGAAATCCTTGGTGGTCGCGACATAGCCCGCCTCCTCCAGCGCATTGAGATGGCGATTGAGATTGCCGTCGGTCAGGCCGCACAGCCGTTTGAGTTCGGCAAAGACAAGTCCTTCCGGATGGCCGGCAAGCGAAGTGACGATCCCGAGGCGGGCGCGTTCGTGAAACAGGCGGTCGAGGCCAGAAAAGGCGAAAGGCGCCTCGTCGCGGTCAGCACTCATGCGGATCGAACTCCTTCGCGATACAGTATCCAGGCAATGGCGAGGTGGCCCGCCACAAAAGGGCCGCCCGTTATCAGCGGCGTAAGTTGACCGTCCTGCCCCGCAAGCCACATCACCGCGGCTCCGGATACGAGGAACCAGACTGCAGGCCAGATAATCGTCCGAGGCAGAGTGGTGTAACTGGCGAACGCAACCACCCCGATAAGCATTTGCCAAAGACCCGGTACTATCCACAAAGCCTCCGGCGCATGCAAATGAATGATGATGGGAACCACGACCCCGATCGCGCAAATCGGCAATTGCGTGCGCAACGCACCGCGCATCATTGCTCCGGCCATGCCGCCATGTTGGCGCTGAGACCGGCTGATCGCTTCGGCCGCGACAGTAGCGCCGGAGGTGACAAGCACTGCCGCCCAGATCACGACCTGCTCGACGTTGGTTGCGGCAAGCGTGCCCGGCCATGCGAGCTGGGCCAGCATGACCGCCAGGGACACCAGGCCGATCATCGCCACGGCTTCCGGCGCATATCCGCGAAAACGCGTGCTCGCCGCCAGCTGCGAACGGATATCGGATATGTCCGAAAGGGCGCGTTCTATGTCGTTCACGTGAATCCAACATTGGCTTTGTCGAGCAAAGTATTTTTGGCGTCGGATTTGGTCAAGCGCGAGCCCCACGACCGTTGACCGGATGGCCGGCGGCGGCCTAGTCGCGCTGTAACCGTTCAATCCGCACCACGAGACCCCAGGAACCATGCATATCCCCGACCGTCCGCGCCGCAGTGCGCTTTACCTTCCGGCTTCGAACGCCAAGGCCATCGCCAAGGCCAGGACGCTGCCGGCCGATATCGTGATCCTGGACCTCGAGGACGCGGTCGCGCCCGAGGCCAAGGTGGAAGCGCGGGCAGCCGCAGTGAGCGCCATCGCGGAAGGCGGCTTCGGACCGCGTGAAGTGGCGATCCGCGCCAATGGCATCGATACCGAATGGGGCGCTGACGACCTGGCCGCCATTGCCTCCTCGAAAGTGGACGCGGTGCTTGTACCCAAGGTCAGCTCCGTTTCGGATATCGACCGTTACCAGTCCCTGCTGGCGGATGCTCCGCAAGGGATGCAGCTCTGGGCGATGATCGAGACCTGCGCGAGCGTGTTCGCTCTGGACAAGATCGCCGCGAGGTCGGCCGATACAAGGCTGTCGCTATGGGTGATGGGCACCAACGACCTTGCCAAGGAAATGCGCGCGCAGCTCACGCCCGAGCGCACGCCGTTCCTGCCGTTCCTGTCCATGGCAGTGGCCGCCGCTCGCGCCCATGGCGTCGCGATCCTCGACGGCGTCTGCAACGAATTTCGCGATCTCGATGTTTTCAGCGCCGAGGCCAGACAGGGCCTGATGTTCGGCTTCGACGGCAAGAGCCTGATCCACCCCGCCCAGATCGATCCATGCAACGCGGTCTTCTCGCCCGGCGAAGACGAACTGGCCTGGGCCCGCGCCGTGATCGAGGCTTTCGCCCTGCCGGAGAATGCCGGCAAGGGCGCGATCCGCGTGGAAGGCAAGATGGCCGAGCTGTTGCACCTCGATCAGGCGAAGCGGCTTGTGGCTGTCGCCGAAACGATCGCAGCAGCTGGCTGACACCTAGCCGGCGGTGACCCCGCCGTCCGCCGTCCAGATGGCCCCGTGCACATTGCTTGCCTTTGGCGACGAAATGAAAGCGACGACGGCCGCGACCTGAGCGGGATCGGCCGGAGGGCGCTCGCCCGAATAGCGCTTCATCTTGGCGAAATCGACGTCTTCGGGAAGCGTTGCGCCGGTGCTGATTTCCGTCATCATCGATCCGGGCGCGACGCCGTTGATCCGTATCGGCTTGTCGACATATTCGACCGCGAGCGATTTGGTGAGCTGCATCAGCGCCGCTTTCGACATGGAATAGGGCACGATGTAGGACGTTCCCATCAATGCGCTCTGCGACAGCACGTTGACGATATTGCCTTCGCTTTCGAGCAAGTGGGGTATCGCCGCCTGCGCGAACCAGAACGGGGCGCCTGCATTGACCTGCATGATCCGCCAGAACTCGTCTTCGGGCACGTCGGTCGCATGGTTGAACCGCATCAGGGCCGCGGCGTTGACGAGGATGTCGAGCTTCCCGAATGCCGAGATCGTTGCATCCACGGCGGCAATGCAGTTTTCGCGGACCGATATGTCCGTCGCGAAGGCGGCGCAGCTTGCGCCCTGGGCTTCGAGCGCGGCGCGGGTTTCCTCAAGCCGGTCGGCAAGGATGTCCACCAGCATCAGGCTTACGCCCTGCTCCGCCAGCGCTTCCGCTATGGCGCGTCCCAGCCCTCGCGCCGAGCCCGTGACAAGCGCTACCCTGCCGCCTGCTTCCTCTCCCATTCCATTTCCCTCGTGATTTCGATTGTTGAAACCGTCGCCGCGTCAGGTTCCGGATCAGGGCTTGATTCCGTAGCGGGCGAAAAACTCGTCGATTGCCGGGTTGAGCTTGCGGGCGGCGTCGATATCGGCAGAGCCGCCCTTCCGGTTACCTTCACGCGAGGCGATCAGCCCGCGCATGAACCGGGTCGGTGCCAGTTCCGGCGCAAGCGACAACGCGGAATCGAGATCGGCCAGGGCCTGATCCATCCTGCCGGACCGGAAATGCACCATGGCCCGGCTGTCGAAATAGGCCGCAGGCTCGGCCGAAAGCTCGATCGCTCGGGTACAGTCGGCCAGGGCGCCGTCCAGATCGATGTTGGACAGGGCCTTCACCCAGCACCGGGAATTGAGCAGCTCCGGCGAAGTCGAGCGTCGGTTGAGCGCCGCGTCGAGCAGCTCGATCGATTCCTCGAAGCGCCCCCCACGCATCAGGATGTCGGCCCGCGACAGCAATGACGCCTCGCCGTCTTCGCTGGCGACGTCGGGAGAAGGATCGAGCAGGTCGAGCGCGTCGTCGGTTTCGTTCATTTCCACCAGCGCCGATGCGAGAACACCGCGCACATCCTCATTGCCCGGATCGAGGTCGTAGGCGGCCTGCGCATCGTCAAGCGCGCCCTCGTGCTTGCCAAGCACTGCTCGCACGTTCGACCTGGCCATGTAGAGGTTGGAGGACGGATCGAGGGCAATGGCCTTGCCATAGAGCTTTTCCGCAGCCGCCCAGTCCAGCAGCCGTTCTTCCAGCCAGGCGCGATCGGATAGCCGCGTGGCATCGTCGGGCTTTTCGGCGATACGCTTGTCGAATACCTCGCGAATCCGCGCCAGGCCACGCGAATTGCGCGCACTGCCAACCGCGTCCCAGCGATGCGGATAGGCTGCGGGCATCGCGATCCTGAGAGCGGTGGAATTGGCATCGGCGATCGCCTTGCGTGTGGTGCTGACGTCCTCGCCCGGCACTTCGGCGCCGGTCTCGCGCGAGACGATGTCCTCGACGATGGTCGCGCCCTGCCGCGTTACCGCCCGCCGATATGCAACCGCGGGCAGCGAGAGGCTGACCGGCTCCATGCCTTCGACCGTGGCCTCTTCGCCTTCGCTCGGCAGGACAAGTGTCTTGCTGGTGTGGGCGGTCCACGGCTTCTCGATCAGCGCCGGGAGACGGCGCCACGCAGACCTGCCGCGGTCGGGATCGAACGACACCCGTAGGATCGGCTCTGCACTCAGCTCGAGCCGACCGTCGCGATACTCCCAGTCCGGATACGCCAGGCCTTCGACGGCAATCGTCAGGCTGGCTGTTTCCGGATCGTACTGGACCGTGGGATCGATGATCGTGGTGCTGCCGGTCCACGTCTTGGAAAGCTGTTCGGCAAACTCGCCGAGCTTGTCGTCATTGGCCCCGCCCAGGTTTTCGCGCGACTGCTCGGCATAGGCGCCCGAATAGCGCACCTTGAGGACGAACGGCACGGGCAGATGAATGCCGGCCGTCGCGTCGTAGGTCAGCTCCACATCCGGCGAGGGACGTGCATCGGCCCGCAGGGGCAGCTTCACAAGTTCGCTGCCCTCGTCCCTCATCGGCAGCACATAGCCGAGGCGCGGAACGTCGCGGATATCGGCAAGGCGCGTGCCGAGTCCGGTGCCGTCGAGCCAGAAGGATTCGCCGGCTATTTCGGCGCGGACAAGCACATGATCGAAGGCCTGGGCCGCAGGCAGCATGTCGGGCAAACGGTCGCCCTGGCCGATGCTGGCCATGACCGGTTCGGCCTCGATGCCAAGCCGGTCGAGCATCGCCAGCAGCAGCAGCGTCTTGGCCTTGCAGTCGCCGTAGCGCCTTTCCCAGGTGGTCACGGGCGCTTGCGGTTCGTAATTCCCGGAGCCAAGCGCCACCAGCAGATAGCGCACATCGCTCTGCACCGTGCGAAGGGCCGCCGCCATGCGCTCCACCGGATCGGCATGTTTCGCGGCGATTTCGTCGGTAACCCCGGCAAGGTCGGAGCCCTCGGCGATCGTACCATCGACCCCGTACAGCGGGGCCATGACCGAGGCGACTTCGTTCCACCCGGTGAAAGTGCTGGCGTAGAGCAGCGGCAGCGGCTGGAACCGCACGGGAGCATCCTTGGGTATCTTCGGGAGCTCGGCGACCGGCATGTCGATGACCAGCTCGCGCATGTTGCCCGGCAGCTTCTTCGGAACGGCATCGATGCCCTCGATCATCGCTTTCCAGCGCAAATCCTGCGATGCCGGCCAGACCATCCGCGCACGGCCGAAGCCGATCGTGATGGGTTTTGGCATCAACAGCATGGCGGACTGCGCCCTGCCGCCCAGCAGTTCGTCCCTGCGCGACACACTGAAGGCGAAGCGCAGCACGTCGCCGATGCGGAGCCCGTCGATCTGACGGAAGGCGGTAAGCGTTCCGTCGAGAATCTGGCTTTCTAGCCCCGTTTCCCGCCTGAGGACCGTCAGCTGGGGCCCGTCCTTGAGCAGATCGATCCGTTCGTTCCCGCGCAGGATCTCGAGCCGGTGAAAGGTGAGATCGCCATGCGCGGGCTGCCAGCTCGCTTTCAGCGTGCCCAGCCGCTGAAGCTGTTCGGCGTTGGAAACGAGCTGTGCGGCATCGACATATTCGACGCTGAGATCGCCATCCATCATGTACTGCTCGTCGAACAGGGGAACGGTGTTGTTGCCGCGCGGCAGGTTCTGCGGATCGATCTCCGGCGCGACCACGACCCATTCCGGCGCCGGCCCGGCCAGTGGCGTTTCGCCGGCGTGCGCGACCGGGACCTGAGCGAGCAGACCGACGGCGATCGCCAAAAAACGAAGAAATTTCAAACCCGGTTCCTCCTAGGGAGGTGTGCGGCACTCAGCCTCAAGCTCAAGCTTGTGCACATATCGCAATACTAAGCAATCCGCGCGCCTTCACAGTCATCCGGAAGGGTGGGCCGGCTACACCGCGGCGAAAGCCTGCTCGATATCGGCGATGATGTCGTCGACATGCTCGATGCCGACCGAAATCCGCACAAGGTCTTCGGAAACGCCGGCCTTGGCCAGCTCTTCCTCGTTGAGCTGGCGGTGCGTCGTCGAAGCCGGATGGCAGGCGAGCGACTTGGCATCGCCGATATTCACAAGGCGCAGGATCATCTGCAGCGCATCGATGAACCGCGCTCCCGCTTCCTTGCCGCCGACGATGCCAAAGCTGAGTATCCCCGACGCCTTCCCGCCGCAGATCTTGTTCGCAAGCGCGTTGAACTTGCTGCCCGGCAGCCCGGCATACTGCACCCAGCTCACCTTGGGATGCGATTCCAGATACTGGGCCACTTTCAGCGCGTTCTCGCAATGCCGCTCGATGCGCAGGCCCAGCGTCTCCAGCCCCTGCAGGATAAGGAAGGCGCTGTGCGGAGAAAGCGCGGCGCCGGTGTTGCGCAGCGGCACGACCCGCGCCCGGCCGATATAGGCCGCAGGCCCAAGCGCTTCCGTGTAGACCACGCCGTGATAGGACGGATCGGGCTCGTTCAGCATCGGGAAGCGGTCCTTGTTCGCCACCCAGTCGAACTTGCCGCCATCGACGAGGACGCCGCCGATAGTGGTTCCATGCCCGCCGATATACTTGGTCAGCGAGTGTATCACGATATCGGCGCCATGTTCGAAAGGACGGCACAGGTATGGCGTCGCCACGGTGTTGTCGACGATGACGGGCACGCCGTGGCGATGCGCGATTTCGGAAATGCGCGCGATATCGACGACATTGCCCGCGGGATTGCCGATGGTTTCCAGGAACACGGCCTTGGTCTTTCCGTCGATTGCCGCTTCAAGGCCGTCGTAGTCCTCGAAATCGATCAGCCGCGCTTCGATCCCCTGCCTGGGGAAGGTGTGCACGAACAGATTGTAGGTTCCGCCGTAAAGCTGGGCGATGGAGACGATGTTGTCGCCTGCTTCAGCGATCGTCTGGATGGCATAGGTTATGGCCGCCATGCCCGAAGCCAGGCAAAGGGCGGCGATCCCGCCTTCCATTTCCGCGATCCGCGCTTCCAGAACCGCCGTGGTGGGATTCATGATGCGGGTGTAGATGTTGCCTTCGACCTTGAGGTCGAACAGGTCGGCGCCGTGCTGGGTGTCGTCGAAGGTGTATGATGTCGTCTGGTAGATCGGCACCGCCGCCGCCTTGGTCGTCGGATCGGGCGAGTAGCCGTGATGAAGCGCCAACGATTCCAGTTTCATACATCTCTCCTTGCTCAACGCTTGATGCGCGCACGCCGACATGGCTCGAAGCCAGGCGCATGGAGATAGCGCCATTGGGCCACCGCGCAAGCTTCCCGACGCAAATGACAAACGGCCGGTTGAAGGGCCTTAGCCCTCAACCGCTTTCCTACATCGCGCCGGTCAGGCACGCCTATCGGCGGATTGTTGCAATCTGCGGACCCAACCCATTTGAGAAAACGTACAAAAAAGGTGTCACCTGTCACCCGATATGCTTAAATATCTGATTCATAATATATTTATCCCAAGCACGCCGGTTGACACACTGTCGCCTTTGTCAACCCGGCACGCCGTCGCGCTACCCGCGCTTGCAGCCCCTCGTCCGCGCCTGTAGAGGCGGCGCGACTTTCCCAGAGACCCTATTTCCGGAGGACCCAAGTGGCCGCCCAATACGCCTACGTGATGAAAGGCATGACCAAGAGCTTCCCCGGCGCTCAGAAGCCGGTACTGAGCGATATCAACCTGCAGTTCTATCAGGGTGCCAAGATCGGCATCGTCGGCCCCAACGGCGCGGGCAAGTCCACGCTGATGAAGATCATGGCCGGCATAGACACCGATTTCACCGGCGAGGCATGGCCGGGCGAGAACATTACTGTCGGCTATCTCCCGCAGGAGCCCGAACTCGATACGTCGAAGACCGTGCTTGAAAACGTCAAGGACGGCGCACGCGAAACCGCCGATCTGGTGGAGCGCTTCAACGAGATTTCCATGCTGATGGGCGACCCGCCCGAGGATGCCGATTTCGACGCGCTGATGGAGGAAATGGGCACGCTGCAGGAAAAGATCGACGCGGTCGACGGCTGGACGCTCGACAACCAGTTGGAAATCGCGATGGAAGCGTTGCGCTGCCCGCCGTCCGACTGGCCGGTCGACAACCTTTCGGGCGGTGAGAAGCGCCGTATCGCCCTCACCCGGCTGCTCATCCAGAAGCCGGATATCCTGCTGCTGGACGAGCCTACCAACCACCTCGACGCGGAAAGCGTGGAATGGCTGGAAAGCCACCTCAAGGAATATGCCGGCGCCGTGCTGATGATCACCCA
>JAGREL010000095.1 GCA_020446575.1 Novosphingobium sp.
GATCGAGCGGAATGGCCGATGCCTTTTCGTATTCCTCGGCGAAGGTGTGGATCAGCTTATCGAGATTCTCGACCATGAAATCCGGCTCGGCGCCGTAAAAGCAGCCGGCCAATGCAACGGCGACATTCATCACCGTGGCATTGCCCCAGTCGAACAGACCGCATTCGAGCGTCCCGTCCTCGCCGGTCCAGAACCAGGCATTGTCGGTATTGGCGTTCCAGTGGCCAAAGGCGACGAACGGCGAAGGCGTATTGAGGAAACGCTCGATTGCCTTCTCGTGTCCACAGAAGCGAGGCGCCTCGGCGGCGAGGCGATCGAGGAAATCGGGATTGCGGATGTGGGCGGGGACAAGCTGTGGATAGTCTGTGGTGAACTCGCGCCAGCGCTCGACCCTGCGGATGATCTGCTCGGCCGGGTAGGGCTCTCGCTCGCTTACGCCCAGCGAGCCGCTATGGTTCTCGAGCTGGGTCATTACCTCGGCTGGAAACACGCCGGCATGATAGGCTCCGGCCAGCCTGGCCAAGGCGCGGACCAGCGCCTGATAGTGTCCAAGCGGGTTGGGAAGGTCGCGGTCCAGGCACTTGATGTAATTGGGTTCGACTCCGCCTTTGCCGAAAGTCAGCCGCTCGGTGATCAGGATGCCCGTTCCCGTTTCGTGATGGTAATCGGCGAACATGCATTTCGGGACGGCGACCGGGAATTCCGGAATGCGCGATAGCAGTGCCAGCCAGACTTCCGATTCCATCTGGATCTTCTGGCGGTCGCGGATCTCGTTGCCGAAGGCGCGGGAGAACTTGACGAACAGGTCGACAGGCAGCCCGGTGGAGGGCTTTTCGTATTCGACCGAAAGATAGAGCTTGGCCCCGGTGCCGCCGCCCGGGCATTCCTCGAAGCGGGTGATGCGGGCCACGCGATTGCTTTCGCCGATGGAGCCCGCCTTCCGGAAAGCTTCCGTCAGGAAGCTCGTCGCGCCCTCCCGCAAGGCATCGATATGGGCCGGGATCTGCAGGCCGAAGGCATCGCCCGCGATCCAGTCGATTGTCTCCACCATGTCTGTCTTTCGACCTCTCCTTTGGCCGATCACTAGGTTTCCGGCTGCATTGGCGCAATCCCCGCGGAATCGGGTTGCCGCCAGAATGGTCGCGCCTATCGTGCCGGTTGGGAAACCGGAGAGGAGAAGGCCATGGGAGAGCTGGATGGCAAGGTTGCGTTCCTGACGGGGGCGGGCCGGGGCGTTGGAGTCGGCATTGCGCTGGCGCTGGCCAAGGCAGGTGCGAGCCTGGGATTGTTCGGCCGCACGCGCGATACGCTGGAGGAGACGGCGTCGAAGATCGCGGAGCTGGGCGGGCGCACGCATGTGTGCGTCGGCGATGTCGGCATTCGCGCCGACGTCGACGGGGCCGTGGCCGAAGTCCAGCGGGAACTCGGTCCGATCTGGGCGTTGGTCAACAATGCCTATTACGCGGAAAGGACGCAGTTCGAGGACATCACCGACGAGATCCTCGACGAGGCGCTGCGCGCCTGCGTCCACGGCGGGCTCTACACCATGCAGGCGTGCTTTCCGACCATGAAGGAGCAGGGCGGGCGGATCATCAATTTCGGTTCGGGCGGGGCGACGATGGGCCTTCCCGAGCTGGGCGCCTACAACATCGTCAAGGAAGCCATCCGCGGAATGACGAAGACGGCGGCGATGGGCTGGGGGCAATACGGCATTACCGTCAACACGATCTGTCCCCTGTCTCCCTCCGACGCCTATCAGACCTGGTTCGACACGATGCTGGACGACGAGGGGCGGCGAAAACACCTCGAAGGAATTCCCCTGCGGCGAATGGGCGATGCCGAAAAGGAGATCGGCGGCCTGGTCGTATTCCTTTCCGGGCCGAGCGGCGGCTATATCACCAGCCGCACCATCCACGTCGATGGCGGCAATTGCTGCTACGATAGATAATTTCGCGTAGTGTGAATCTCTGCCAGAAGTTCGAGGAAGGCTCGTTCATGAAAGCGTTTGTTCTTCCCAGACTGTTCGGCCTTTTGCTCGTTGCCGTTGCGTCCGGCGCGACTTGGTGGGGCATTTGGGGGCCGCTGCAGGCGGCAGTCGCACAGGAGCCCCACGTCCGATACGATCTCAAGGTCTTTGTGCTGGTGCCGTTCGCGGCCGTCTTCGGTCTGTTTTTGGTGATGTTCGGCAGCAGTATCCCCTATCGCAATACCCAAAGGCATAGTCCGACTACTGCAGGCCTCGTGCTCTTGCTGATTGCCGGAGCAGCAAGCGGCGGTTGTTATTGGTGGGCCAAATCCCGGTTCGAGGCCCTTGGCTATGCCTATTCCGGAGCTGATCCGGTTCGCATTCAAAAGGTAGAGCCTCCGCCAATTCCCCGGCCACCGTCTGTCCCGCAGCCCAAGTTCAGTTCTGACCTGCCTGTGCACTAGGTTCGGCATTCCGGAGATTGGTTCGCGCGCTACGCCGCACTCACGGCCTGCTTTCGCAGGAATGCCGACTCGTTCTAGGATGGCCTCGATCTTGAGAGGGATTCTGCTTCCGACCTGCCCATGAAACGTCTGCTTCCGGTCTCCACGCTACTTCTGGCGATATTCATGCTGATGGCGGGCAGCGGCGCATTGCCTGCCATCCTCGGCCTGAGGCTGGATGCTTCGGGCCATTCCGCACCCGTAATCGGCTTTTTGGGGACAGGGTATTTCGTCGGACTGACAATCGGTTCGATACTGGTCTTCAAAGTGATTGGCGGTGTGGGACACATACGTGCCTTCGCCGCTTTCGTTTCGGTCTACGCGGCGAGCGCGCTGGGCTATGCCTTGGTGGAAAACCTGCCGGCCTGGTTCGTGCTGCGCCTGATCAATGGCTTCTGCGTTGCGGGCGTGTTCGTCTGCCTCGAAAGCTGGTTGAACGAAAGGGCGGATCCCGAAGCCCGCGGCGTGACCCTCGCCTTCTATATGATCGCGCTTTATGGCGGGCAGGCACTGGCCCAGACCCAACTCGGGCTATCCGCCAGTCCGCAATTGCCTTTTATCGTAGCTGCCCTGATCCTCTCTCTCACGGTCGTTCCGGTAGCGCTTACTCGGATGGTTGAACCGGTGCTGGGCGAGCACGAGCGCTTCTCGATGAGAAGGCTCTATGCGATCTCGCCGCTTGGCCTGGTCGGCACTGCCGTAACCGGTCTCATGCTCGGCGCTTTCTATTCCCTCGGCGCGGTTCAGGCCCAGCGATCGGGCCTGTCGAGCAGCGAAACTGCTGCACTGATCAGCTTCGTCATCGCCGGCGGCATGGCATTGCAGTGGCCGCTCGGGCGCCTTTCCGACCGCTTCGATCGCCGCAAGGTGATCGTTGCGACGATGGCAGCGGCCGCGCTGGTCTGTTTCGGCATGGCTCTGCCTTCGAGTCCGGCTGGCCTGACGGGTCTGGGCGTACTCTTCGGTGGATTCAGCTTTGCGCTTTACCCGCTGTGTGTCGCGCATGCCAACGATCACCTTGCCGTGCATGAGCGCACCGGCGCGAGCGGTGGGCTGATACTCGCCTATTCGGGCGGGGCCGCGCTCGGGCCGATGCTGGGCGCCGTTGCCATGCGCCTGGCCGGTCCGGGAGGGTTGTATCTGTATATCGGCGGGTGCGCCGCATTGGCTTTCGGCTTCGGCATCTGGCGCCAGCTTGTGGCCAGGCCCGTGCCCGGAGAGGACCAGTACGCCTTCCAGGTGTTGCCGCGCACGACGCCCATGGTCGCCGCTCTCGATCCCGAACTGCCCGCCTCGGAGGAATCCGGGCCGGTCTGACCTTTGCTGCGGCGTCAGCTGAGCCGGGCGAGCAAATCCGCAGCGAATTGCGTCAGCGTATCGTCGCGCGCGCCCATGATCACGATCCGGTCGCCGGGTTTTGCGATTTCGGCGATGCGGTCGGCGCAATCGGTGCGCGATGGAATATGCTCTGCCTTGCCGCCCGCTTCGCAAATCAGCCGTACGATCCGCTCGCTGCCTTCGCTGCGGTCGACTGTGCCGCCGAAATAGACCGGATCGCACAGGATGGTGACATCGCCGGGTTCCAGCATCCTTGCAAAGGTCTCGGCAAGCTGTGCGCCCATCTGCCGCAAGGGGCCATAGCCATGCGGCTGGAAGAAAGCGATGACACGGCCGGGATGTGCTCTCAGCGTCGCCAAAGTCGCCGCGACCTTGTCCGGGTTGTGCCCGAAATCGTCGATCACGGTGATGCCGGACGGGCTTGTGCCGACAATGTCGAAGCGCCGGGCCAACCCCTCGAAAGAACCAAGGGCCGAGACTGCATCGGCCACCGGCACATCCACCGCGTTCGCTGCCGAGATCGCGGCCAGCGCGTTGGCGAGATTGTGGCGGCCCGGCAGGTTCAGCGTCAGCGAATGGCTGCTGCCGTCCCGGCGGTCGCAAACCGTGGCCGAGATCCCGTCAGTCCGTTCGACGATGCTGCCGGGCTCGACGCCGATCATCGCGTCCAAGCTGTCGATCCCGAAAGTGACGAGACGCTGTGCCCGAGGAGCGAGGGCGGCAGTTTCGGTATCGTCGAGATTTATCGCTGAAACTTCTGACTTATCTAAAAAATCTCCAAACAACGCGCGAAGTTCGTCAAGGCTCTTGTGGTCGAGGCTGACATTGCCGAGCACTGCGACTTTCGGCCGGTAAAGCGCGATCGAGCCGTCGCTTTCGTCGACTTCGGAGACGAACACACCGCCTTGTCCGACTCTCGCGCTGGCAAAGGGCGTGTCGGGCGCGACGAAGTTCTTCATCACAGCACCGTTCATGATCGTCGGATCGCGGCCGGCCTGTGTCAGGATCCAGCCTGCCATGCCGGTCACGGTTGACTTGCCGCTGGTGCCGCCAATGGCGATGCTGGTCGGTGCCGCGTTGAAGAGCGTTGCCAGCAGCTCGGCCCGGCTCATGCGCGGGCAGCCCAGTTCCCTGGCGCGGACCATTTCGGGCACCGTGTCTTCCACCGCGGCCGATGCGACCAGCGTCTGTTCGGCAGAGGTTATTCCGCTGCCGTCTTGCGGAAACAGCGAGAAACCCTGCTTTTCCAGCCAGGCGAATTTTTCGGCAGTCCTCCCCTGGTCTCGGCTTCGGTCGGAGCCCGCGACCTGCGCGCCGAGCCCGCGCAGGATCAGCGCCAGCGGCAGCATGCCGGAACCGCCGATGCCGCAGAAGAACCAGGGATGGGAGGTGAGGGCAGGGGAAGGATCGCTCATCGCCCAGCGTCGGTATGCGTCCTTGCGTGGCAAGACAAGCCGGTTACAAGTCGTCCATGCACCGCATCGCCATCTGCGCCCCGTCCACTCCCATTGCGCATGAGGACGTCGCTCGCGTGACAGCGATCGCGCAGGCCGAGTTCCCCGATGTCGAGCTGCACGTTCATCCGCAGTGTTTCCAGAGCGACGGGCACTTTGCCGGGCCCGACGAAATGCGGCTCGCTGCTCTGCTCGAATGCGCCAATGATCCGGCTTTCGACGGCGTATGGTTCGCGCGTGGCGGCTATGGCGCATGCCGGATCGCCGAGGAGGCGCTGGCCAAGCTCGGCCCAGCGGCCAAGGAGAAGCTGTTCCTCGGCTATTCCGACGCCGGCTACCTGCTCGGCGCGCTGTATCGCGAGCGGATCGGCCATCCGGTTCATGGTCCGATGCCGAACGACATCGTTCGCGATGACGGAGAGACGGCGGTCAGGCGGGCTCTGTCGTTCTTTTCGGATGACCGGAGCTGCCTCGAGCCTTCGCTCGATCATCATCCGACCGTCGCCTTCAACCTGATGACGCTCGCCATGCTGTGCGGCACACGACTGATGCCGGGCCTTGCCGGCCATGTGGTCATGGTCGAGGAAGTCAGCGAGCATCTCTATGCGATAGACCGGCTGTTCTTCCATGCTACCGCGCACCTGGGAGGCGTCGCCGGCCTGCGGCTTGGCCGGATCAGCGACGTACCGGAAAACGACCGCCCGTTCGGTGCAAGCCCGGAGGAGATCGCGCGCTTCTGGTGCGAGCGGCACGCCATCCACTTCCTGGGCGAAGCCGATATCGGCCACGATTGCGCCAATCGCATCGTGCCCTTCGGTCTTGCCAGCGAAGCACGCCGGTCATAAGGCCGCCCGCCACGCTTTATCGAATTGCTTCGAAGCCGGACATTGTGGCCGGACAGAAGGAGGGGCTGCAATGCGAGCATTCGTTTTTCCCGGTCAGGGCAGTCAGAAAGTGGGCATGGGTCTTGCGCTTGCCGAGGCCAGCGCCGCCGCGCGCGAGGTGTTCGAGGAAGTGGACGATGCGCTCGGCATGCATCTGTCGAAGATCATGCAGGAAGGTCCCGAGGACCTTCTGACGCTGACCGAGAACGCTCAGCCGGCGATCATGGCGAATGCTATTGCTGTGCTGCGGGTACTCGAAACCGAGGGCGGTGTCGCTCTGGCCGACAAGTGCGATTTCGTCGCCGGTCACAGCCTTGGTGAATACAGCGCGCTGTGCGCTGCTGGCGCTTTTGGCCTGGCGGACACGGCGCGGCTGCTCAAGCTGCGCGGCCAGGCGATGCAGGCGGCCGTGCCGGTGGGCGTCGGCGCGATGTGTGCGCTGCTTGGTGCCGACATCGAGAAGGCACAGGCGCTCGCCGATGATGCAGCCGAAGGCGAGGTGTGTACCGTCGCCAACGACAACGACCCCGGCCAGGTCGTGCTGTCGGGCCATACCGGCGCGATCGAGCGGGCCATCGCCCGGGTCAAGGATCACGGCATAAAGCGCGGGATGGCGCTTCCGGTTTCGGCGCCGTTCCACTGCCCGCTGATGCAGCCCGCCGCCGAAGCCATGGCCGAGGCTCTCGACAAGACGCCTCCGGGACCGTTGCGCGTGCCGCTGTTCGCCAATGTCACCGCGGCGATGACGTCCGATCCGGCCGAAGTAAAACGTTTGCTGGTCGAGCAGGTCACCGCCCGCGTCCGCTGGCGCGAGAGCGCTATTGCCATAAAGGAGGCCGGCGTCGAAAGCTTTGTCGAACTGGGCGGCAAGGTGCTCGGCCCGATGATCAAGCGCAGCGTCGAAGAGGTGGCAGTGACGAGCGTCGCGACTATGGACGATATCGAGGCGCTGGCTAAGGAGCTCTGAGTATGGAACCCCACATGTTCGATCTGCGCGGCATGAATGCCCTCGTCACGGGGGCATCGGGCGGCATTGGCTCGTCGATTGCCCGGGCGCTCGCGCGGCAGGGTGCGAGGCTCGCCGTCTCAGGTTCCAACGCGACCAAGCTGCGCGCTTTCCGCGATGAGCTGGACGAACACACGCCGCAGCATCTTCAGGAAGTCGATCATGTCGCGATCACCTGCGATCTCTCCAATCCCGAGGATGTCGAGAAGCTGCTGCCAGCGGCAGTGGATTCGCTCGGCGGGCTCGACATTCTCATCAACAATGCCGGGATCACGCGCGACAACCTCGCCATGCGCATGAAGGACGAGGAATGGGACGCTGTCCTCCGCGTCAATCTCGATGCCGCGTTCCGGCTGATGCGCGCTGCCTGCCGGCCGATGATGAAGGCCAAGTTCGGCAGGATCGTCACGATCACTTCGGTAGTCGGCGCTACCGGAAACCCGGGGCAGATGAATTACGCTGCAGCCAAGGGTGGGCTGACCGCCATGACCAAGTCCCTTGCGCAGGAAGTGGCGAGCCGGGGCATCACCGTGAACTGCGTCGCGCCCGGCTTCATCCGTACGGCCATGACAGATGTCCTGCCCGATGCCCAGAAAGAAGCGCTCAACGCCCGCATTCCGATGGGCCGCATGGGCGAGGGCGATGACGTTGCAGCGGCAGTCGTCTACCTCGCCAGCCGTGAGGCCGGCTATGTGACCGGGCAGACGATCCATGTGAACGGCGGCATGGCAATGTTCTCGTGAGTCCTGCGCGGGCGAATCCCCTCGTTTATCCCCAATTTCTGGCTCTTTTATGCCGTTCCGGCTTGCTCGAACGAACTCCGGCGTTAAGGAAGATGGTCCGAATTCAGGCCCGGTGCACGAATCCGGGCCGCGCAAGGGGGACATGAGTCAGTCATGAAGGCCACGATCGAACGTGCAACTCTGCTTCGGTGCTTGTCGCACGTCCAGTCGGTTGTCGAGCGGCGCAACACGATTCCCATCCTCTCGAACGTCCTGATCGAGGCTTCGGGCGACGGTGCGCTCAAGGTGATGGCTACCGATCTCGATCTGCAGGTGGTGGAGACGATGAGCGCGGTTTCGGTCGATACGCCGGGGGCGATTACCGTCTCGGCGCATCTGCTGTTCGACATCGCGCGCAAGCTGCCCGAAGGCAGTCAGGTCAGCCTTGATGCCGCCGACAACAAGATGGTCGTGAAAGCCGGTCGCAGCCGCTTCTCCCTGCCAACATTGCCGCGCGACGATTTTCCGGTGATCGTGGAAGGCGAGTTGCCCACCAGTTTCGAGATTCCGGCCATGACGCTTGCCCAGCTGATCGACCGGACGCGTTTCGCCATCTCGACGGAGGAAACGCGCTATTACCTCAACGGGATCTTTCTCCACGTCAGCGACGATGAGCTGAAGGCGGCCGCGACCGACGGCCACCGGCTTGCTCGCTTCAACCTTGCGCGTCCCGAGGGCGCCGAGGGGATGCCCGACATTATCGTGCCCCGCAAATGCGTCGGCGAACTGCGCAAGCTGCTGGAAGAAGCGCTCGATACCAATGTCGAGGTCGACCTGTCGGCCTCGAAAATACGGTTCACGCTTGGCGGGGAAAATGGCGTGGTTCTGACCAGCAAGCTGATCGACGGCACTTTTCCCGACTACACCCGCGTCATCCCTACCAGCAACGACAAGCTGCTGAAGCTGGATCCCAAGAGCTTTTTCGAGGGCGTCGACCGAGTCGCCACGATCGCCACGGAAAAGACCCGCGCCGTGAAGATGGCGCTGGAGAAGGACAAGGTCACGCTTTCCGTGACTTCGCCCGACAACGGCACCGCGGCCGAGGAGTTGCCGGCGGACTATTCCGCCGACGGCATCGAGATCGGCTTCAATGCCAACTATCTCAAGGACATCCTCAGCCAGATCGAAGGCGATACTGTGGAACTGCATCTGGCAGACGCCGGCGCGCCGACGCTTATCCGCCAGAACGAGAAAAGTCAGGCTCTTTACGTGCTGATGCCGATGCGGGTGTGACGCGGGGCTAGTCCTTGCCGGCCGCCGCTATCATTTCCTCGACAGCCACGAACTTCTCACGCGGCGCGCCTTCGCGTGCGCGCTGAACTTCAGCTTCGTCGATCTTCTGCCAGTCGTGGAACTCGACGAAATTGAGCCCGCGTTGCGCCGCCAGCTTTTCGAAGCCATCGCCGCCTGCCTTGCCGGCGCCGCTGCCAATGTCTTCGGCGATCTTCTCCACCACGGAGAACCCGTCGGGCCGATTGGTGCCGATCGTACCGGAAGGTCCCCGGCGCGCCCAGCCCACGCAATAGAGCCCGGGGAGGATCCGGCCTTCGTCATTGGCGAAGCGGCCCGCATTTTCCTCGAATGGCACGCCCTCGATCGGTGACGTCTGGTAGCCGATGCAGATGACCACCAGGCTTGCCGGGATCGTGTAGGTCTCACCGGTCCCGACGGCACGGTTGTTTTCCAGCTTCGTGCGTTCGACTTCGACCGCCTCGACCTTCCCATCCCCGAGAATCGCCTTGGGAGAAGCGAAGAAGTCGAAATCGAGGTCGATTGGCTTGTCCACGCGCATTGCTTCGGGAATTGCGGCAAAGCTCCGCAAATGGGTGACGGATTTGCGCTGGCCGGGCTCCAGAAGCGCGTCTTCGCCTTCCTCGGGGAGGTCCGCGGGATCGACTCTCGGGCAGGCGCGCTCGAGATGCGCAAGCTCGCCCAGTTCCTTGGGCGTCATCGCGATCTGGTGTGGTCCGCGTCGGCCGAGAATGACGATGTGCTCGAGCTTCGATGCGTCGAGGCTCTCGAGCGCATGCGTGACGATGTCGCTGCCTGCGAACTCTTCGCGGGTCTTGGCAAGGATGCGCGCGACATCGAGTGCGACATTGCCGTTCCCGATGACCACCGCTGTGTTTCCGGAAAGGTCGGGGTCAAGATTCGCGAAAGTCGGATGGCCGTTGTACCAGCCGACGAACGCCGCGCTGCCGAAGACGTTAGGGAACTCTTCGCCCGGCAAGCCGGGCAATTTGTCATTAGGTGCACCGGTGGCGAGTACTACCGCGTCATAGAGGTCCTGCAACTCGGCAATCGAAATATCCCTGCCGATCATGACGTTGCCTATGAAGCGGACATTTTGCGACAGCGAGGTAGCCTCATAGCGGCGCGAGACGCCCTTGATCGACTGATGATCGGGGGCGACACCCGTCCGTATCAGGCCATAGGGGACCGGCAGGCAGTCGAAAATGTCGACACGGACATCGTCTTCCCACAGCTTCTGCGCGGCTTCCGCCGTGTAGTAGCCAGCCGGGCCGGAACCGACGATTGCAATTTGCCGCACGCTGCGAGTCTCCCAAGTATTTTTCAGGCTCATAGCCTTGTCGACTTCGCGCGGCAATTCAAGCTGAAGCTATTGAACGGAAATGCTTAACGGTTTCGCAAGCGCGTGTAGTGCATTGACCGTGCATGGCAGGAACAAGCGACCGTCGGGGACAGCGGGTCGCGCCGTCGCGCGCGCCGTTTTCCCGTGCGCCCCAAGCCAGCCTAAGGCGCGAAATCGGGTCGCTGTCACTCCTCTCCGGACGCGCTGGAATGAGCTCCGCCAGACAGCCATCCGGCGGCTTGCCCGTTATTGACCTCATTTCCCGCGAATGGGTGTTGATGGCGCCCGCCATGGCGCTCGCATTCGTCGTGCTGGCCTTCAGAGCCTGGTCTCTACCGGGCCCGGTTCCCGCAGGCCTGGGCATTCTTGCCGTTCTGCTTGTCGCCCTGTCGCCGTTGAACCTGAAGGTGGAACGATATCACCTGTCGCTTGAATGGCAGCGCTACGTCAACATGGCGGTTGCCGTCGGCTTGCCGATGCTTTTGTTCGGCCTGAGTGTGACCAGTTGGTCCGCCGCAACCGACAGCTTCAACTGGATGACCCTGATCACGACGCTGATCGTGTGCATGCTGTTCTCGACAGCGCTGCTCAACGGGCTGTTGCCGTCCATCATGGCGGCCAACACATCGATCTGGCTGGGCGCCTGGTTCGTTGTCCCCGAACCCTTGTATCTGATCTCAATCCTGGTTTGCGCTACTCTCGGCGTTCTCCTGACGGTCAGGCATCTGCAGCAGCAGGCGAAAGAAGCGCAACGCCGCTTTGAGCATGAGCGCATCCAGCAGCGTGCGGTGGAGTTGCTCGCCGATTATGAGGAGGCCGGCCATGGATGGTTCTGGGAAACCGACCGGCGCGGAGCGATTGCCTATCTCTCCCCGAAGATCGGCATCGTGCTTCGGCAAGACAGTCAGGATCTGATTGGCAGGGCATTGACCGAGCTGTTCATTCTTCGTGATGATGCCCGAGACGGAGAGCGCACTGTCAACTTCCACCTTTCGGCACGGTCATCGTTCAAGGATCTGGCGGTCCGGGCCGCGGTGCCGGACGAAGAACGATGGTGGTCGATTAGCGGCAGACCTGTCTACGACCAGTTCAACAATTTCATTGGATTTCGTGGTTCGGGCAACGACCTGACCGAGAAGCGGCTGACGCAGGAGCGGGCAACCCGGCTCGCCCGCTATGACGCCCTCACAGGTCTCGCCAACCGGTTCCAGATGTCCGAGACGCTCGAAAAGATCCTGAACGCCCAGCATGAGGACCACCGCGTTTGCACCGTGTTCCTGCTCGACCTGGACCGCTTCAAGCAGGTCAACGACACGATGGGCCATCCGGCCGGAGATGCGCTGCTCAAGCAAGTTGCCGAGCGCCTTGAGCACACTATCGACGACGCCGGCCGTGTTGGTCGGCTCGGCGGGGACGAATTCCAGGTGATACTGCCCGGTCAAGATGTGCGAGAGGACCTTGCCGACCTTGCCGACCTTGCCATCAAAACCATCCAGAACCTGTCGGAGCCCTATCTGATAGACGGGCATCGCGTGGTGATCGGGGCGTCGCTTGGTATCGCCTGCGCCCCCGAAGACGGCGTGACGTCGGAAGCGCTGATCAGGAATGCCGATCTGGCCCTGTATGCGGCCAAGGACGGAGGCCGCGGACGGCACCATTTCTATGATCCGAATCTGCACAGCGAAGCGGAGGAGCGGCGACAGCTCGAACACGACCTGCGCGATGCCATCGCCCAAGGCGGGCTGGAACTTCACTACCAGCCGGTGGTCCACACCACGACGGAGAAGATTACCGGTTTGGAGGCATTGATGCGCTGGGAGCACCCCCGGCTTGGCTACCTTCCACCTTCCAAGTTCATTCCAATCGCCGAGGATACGGGGTTGATCGCACAGATCGGCGAATGGGCCTTGCGCACTGCATGCGAGGATCTTGCCAGCTTGCCGGATTCGGTCCGCGTGGCCGTCAACGTGTCGCCACTGCAATTCGTCAACCCTGCCCTGCCTTCAATAGTCACCAACGCGCTTGCCGCCTCGCAAGTGGAACCGTCCCGTCTCGAGCTGGAAATCACAGAGAGCGTGTTCCTCAACGATGATACGCTGACGAAGGCCATGTTCACGGCGCTCAAGCGCGTCGGTGTCCGCCTTGCTCTGGATGATTTCGGCATCGGCTATTCATCGCTCGGCTATCTGAAGAAGGCACCGTTCGACAGGATCAAGATCGATCAGAGCTTCGTGCGTGGCGCAACCATGGCCGGTAGCCGCAATGGCGCCATCATCGCTTCGATTGTCAGCCTGGCCGAAGCGCTGGGGATGGAAACCACTGCCGAAGGCGTCGAAACGCTGGACGAACTCGATCTCGTCCGCATGCTCGGCTGCAGCCACATCCAGGGCTTCATCT
>JAGREL010000096.1 GCA_020446575.1 Novosphingobium sp.
GGATGGCCGGCGAAGGGCAACTCCCGCGCCGGGCAGAAGATGCGCACACGATAATCCGCATTCCGATCGGTCGGCGGCAACAGGAACGTCGTCTCCGAAAAGCCGAGCCATCGCGTTAGCGCCAGCATTGCATCGGCATCCAGCTCATCGCCGCCATGCACCACGCCCAGCGGATTGCCGGCCATTGCTTCCGATCCAAAGACGTCGACAAGGTCCAGCTTCATGTCTTTCTCCTCCCTTCATGGCGGCGGACAATCCGCACATATCGCGCGCGTAAGGTAACGCTCCGCCGACCGTGAGCGGCAGTCCATCGTATTACACGATCCGTTCATCGCCGGTTGGGAAACCATTGGTCAGCTTGTCGTTTTCCGCAGCGGACAAGCAAGGAGAAAACCATGCGCAAGATGGCCCTGGCAGCAACTTTCGCGGCGATGGCCGTGTCTTCGGCACCGGCGTTCGCTGACCCGCCGCCCTGGGCGCCGGCGCATGGGCAGCGCGCTCAGCGGATTTACGATTCGCAAGGCCGCTATCTCCAGCCGCGTCCGCTCTCGCGGCGGGATTATGTATGGCGGGGTCGCGACGGGCGCTATTATTGCAAGCGCGACAACGGCACGACCGGCCTTGTTATCGGCGCGGCTCTCGGCGGACTGCTCGGCAACCAGGTATCCGGCAAGGGGGACAAGACGCTGGGTACGATCATCGGTGCCGTCGGCGGCGGCCTGCTTGGCCGGGCGATCGATCGCGGCGACCTGAAGTGCCGCTGACCTGCGATTTCGCTCCGGCGAATTAGAACAGGGAACTTCATTTCGGGTTTTCTGAAACGGCCCGATATGCTTCGCTGCTGCGATGGTTCCGGCAGTTCTCATCACCGGTGGCGCCAAGCGCATTGGCGCCGCGCTTTCCCGAGCGTTCGGCGAGGCGGGATGGCACGTCGTCATTCATTACGGCAGGTCCCGCGAGGATGCGGAGCACCTTGCGGCCGCACTGCCCTCGGCCGAATGCATCCAGTGCGACCTTGCCGATAGCGACGCGGGCGTGGCTATGGTCCAGGCACTAGCGTCCGAACTGGACGACTGGCGGGTGCTCGTCAATTGCGCCGCCGTCTTTCGCGAGGACGCCGTCGATGCCCTCGACCCTGCCATTTTTGCCGAAGCGATGACGGTCAATGTGGCCACGCCAGTGCGTATGGCGCAGGCCTTCTTGAAGGCTGCGCGTGCCAATGGCGGCAAGCGGGTGATCCAGTTCACCGATATGAAGCTGCGCAATCCCAATCCGGATTTCTTCTCCTACAGCATGTCCAAGTTCGCTTTCGATTCGGCGATCCGGATGATGGCGATGGCGGCATCCGATCCGGTGGACCGGATCTACGGCATTGCCCCCGGCGCGATGTTGCCGAGTTTCGATCAGGAGCCCGAGGAACATCAGGTCAGCGGGCGGATGAACCTGTTGGGACGAATAACGCCGTCACGCGAACTCGCCGATGCTGCCTTGTTCCTGAGCGAGGGTTGGCTGGCCAGCGGTGAGACGCTTTACATCGATTCCGGCCAGCACCTGCTTTCCCAGCCGCGCGATGTGCTTTATCTCGCCCGCGAATGATCGAAGCCTTCCTTGCGTCTGTCGCTGTGGTCGCCCTGGCGGAGGTCGGCGACAAGACCATGCTGCTCGCTATCGTGCTCGCTGCGAAACTGCGGGCGCATTGGCAAATTCTGGCCGGTATATTCACTGCGACCATCGCCAACCACGCGCTTGCGGCCCTGCTCGGCCGCGAGATATCGGGTCTGGTCGATGCGCCCTGGTTCCGGATCGCCGTTGCGCTCAGTTTCGTCGCCATGGCCGCATGGACGCTCGTCCCTGACAGTCTTGACGAGGATGAGGAAGGCTTACGACATCGCGGCGGTCCGTTCCTTACCACGCTGATCGCCTTCTTCCTTGTCGAGATGGGCGACAAGACGCAGGTCGCGACGGTTGCGCTGGGTGCGCAGTATCGCAGCGTTCTGGCCGTTGCGACCGGGACGACGCTCGGCATGATGATTGCCAACGCTCCTGCGGTCTTTTTGGGCGAGGCGCTGGTCGAGCGCGTGTCGCTCAAGGCGACGCGTATCGTCGCGGCCATTTTGTTTGCCGTGCTTGGTGGCTGGTTACTGATCGAAGCCATGTTTCCGGCCTGACAGGAAGTGCGATCGGCCTGGGCTTGTGACAAAAGCCGGTTGCGTATGCTTTCTTCAGGATTAATCTCGCCCCATGCCGCTGTTCGACAAGTTGATCGGCCAGATCGTCAAACGGGGCCGATTGGAAATTACCTACCATGACGGGCGCAGGTCCGTCGTCGGGGTGCCGGAAGAGGGCTATCCCGACGTTGCCATGAGTTTCGCGGACGCGAAGGTTCCGCGCCAGATCATGCTTGACCCGCGTCTGGGCACTGCCGAGGCCTATATGGACGGCAGGCTGCGGGTCGAACGGGGCGACATCATGCAGCTCGTCCAGCTGATTCGCGCCAACCAGGCCTGGGACAGGGGCGGCAAGATGCACAGGCCCACCGTGTTCCGCCGGGTAAAGAGCAAGCTGTCCTTCGTCACCAACTCATTCAACCGGGCGACGAGCGCGAAGCGCAACGTCGCGCATCATTACGATATCGGCAATGATTTCTATCGCCTGATGCTGGACCGGGAGCACATGCAATACAGCTGCGCATATTGGCCGCATGATGGCTTCACGCTGGAGCAGGCGCAGGAGGCCAAGCTTGCCCATATCGCCGCCAAGCTCGCGCTCTCTCCGGGCCAGCAGGTTCTTGATATCGGCTGCGGCTGGGGCGGGATGGCGATTTATCTCGCGCGACATGCGGGGGCCGAGGTGCTCGGCATCACGCTGAGCGAGGAACAGCTCGCTCTTGCCCGGGAAAAGGCGTTGGCGGCCGGCGTGGCCGATCGCGTGTCCTTCGAGTTGATCGATTACCGAGAGCTTGCCGAGCGCGGTGAGCGGTTCGACCGGATCGTTTCTGTCGGTATGTTCGAACATGTGGGCCGGCCGCAGTTCGAAAGCTTCTTCCGCGCGTGCGCCAACTTGCTTGCAGATAACGGCGTCATGCTGCTGCACACGATCGGTCGCATGGGCAAGCCGGGCAGTACGGATGCCTTTACGAACAAATACATCTTCCCTGGCGGCTATATCCCGGCGCTGAGCGAGACGCTTGCCGCGAGCGAGAAGGTCCGGTTGATAGCAACCGATATCGAGACCTTGCGCCTGCACTATGCGAAGACGCTGCGGGAATGGTACGCTCGCTGCATGGCTCATCGCGACGAGATTGTGACGATGCTGGATGAGCGCTTCTTCCGGATGTGGACCTTCTACCTTGCCGGCGCGACCGCGGCATTCGAAAGCGGCAGCATGTGCAATTACCAGATCCAATATACCCGCAGCCGGCACGCGCTTCCCCTGACCCGCGACTATGTCGCCGATGCGGAACGGGCCCTGACTGCCGGGTGACGCCAGTTGCGCTGCCGATGCTGGGCTGATAGGCGCGCCTCCGCATTTTCTCCTCGGAGCACAGCATGTCGGACATCAAACGCGTCGTCCTTGCCTATTCGGGCGGGCTCGACACCTCGGTCATCCTCAAGTGGCTGCAGGTGACCTACAATTGCGAGGTTGTTACCTTCACGGCGGATCTTGGCCAGGGCGAAGAGCTGGAGCCTGCGCGCGACAAGGCCCGGCTCATGGGTATTCCCGACGAGCATATCTATATCGACGATCTGCGCGAGGAATTCGTGCGCGACTTCGT
>JAGREL010000097.1 GCA_020446575.1 Novosphingobium sp.
GGTCAACATCAAGATCGCGCTCGCCGTTGCCAGGCGCTCCGGGCGACTGTCCGAGAAGGCGCGCGTCAAGCTGCTGGGAGAGATGACGGCGGAAGTGGCCGGGCTCGTTCTGGAAGACAACCGGCTGCAGGCGCTGGCACTTTCCATCGCCGAAGCCGGCGGAGGGCGTGCGCTGCCCTCCTACATACGGTTGATCGAGACTTTGGAGCAAAGCGGCCAGCTTGATCGCGATACCGAAGGCCTTGCCGGCAACGAGGAGCTTGCCCGCCGCGAGACGGATGGCCAAGGCCTTGCCCGACCGGAGCTTGCCGTCATCCTATCGACTGCCAAGCTTTCTTTCCAGGCTGCGCTCGAGCAGTCCGATTTGCCCGACGATCCGCTATTGGATGAACTGTTGCTCGCCTCGTTTCCCGAAGCGATGCGGAACACCTTCCGCAAACAGCTTTTGAGCCATCGGTTGCGACACGAGATCATCGCCACCGAAATCGCAAATCGCCTGATCAACCGCATGGGGTTGCTTCATCCGTTCGAGCTGGTCGAGGAGGAAGGGGCGGGAGCTGCACAGCTGGCCTCGGCCTTCATCGCGGCCGACCGGCTGTTCGGCATGTCCGACATCTGGCAAAGCATCGAGCGGGCAAGGATGCCGGAAAGCGCACGTATCCTCATGTTCGAGCGGGCGGCGGGCGCGTTACGGCTGCACATTGCCGACTTGTTGCGAGCTGGTGCGGGGCCGGTTTTGCCATCGCGGCTCATAAGCGACCTGGAAGAGGGCCTAGGGCAGCTTTCCGGGGTTGCGGCCGAGTTGCTCGGTGGTGAAGGACGCGCGCAGTCTGCCCGTCTGCTTGCAGAACTTGTGGATGCCGGTGCGCCCAAGGCGCAGGCGGTGATGGTGGCGAAGCTGTTCGATCTGGACGGCGCGGTGGGAATCGCGCGGCTCTCGCGCGACAACGGGATTGCAGCGGAAGTGTTGACCAAGGCCTTTGTCGACATTGGCGCCCGGCTCGGGCTTGACTGGGCGCAAGGTACGGCCGCGCGGATGAATCCCTCGAATCCCTGGGAACGGCTTCTGGCGGGCGGCCTGGCGCGCGATTTCCAGCAAATGCGGATCGATTTCCTGCGCCATGCCGCTCGCCGCGATGCCGATCCCGAGGCGGCTGTCCAACGTTGGGCCCATGCGCAGGCCGAAGCGATTACGCAATTTCGCGGCTCGATCGCGCGCGCTCAGGGGGAAGTAACCGTCTCGCCGGCCATTCTTGCGCAGCTGGCCAGCCAGGCGCGCAGCCTGCTCGTACGTTGACGCGCCGGACCGGAAAGACTTCCGATTGCGGAATGTCAAAGACCGGAACCGGAGTTCCAAGCATTGACCTTGCGAGAAAATTCGCCAAACGGACACAGCATGGATCAAGCAGACGTAGTCATTGTGGGAGCCGGCCATGGCGGGGCGCAATGCGCAATCGCCCTTCGCCAGAATGGATTTACCGGCACTGTCGTCATGATCGGGCGCGAGCCCGAGCCGCCCTATGAGCGGCCGCCGCTGTCCAAGGAATATTTCGCCCGGGAGAAGACTTTCGATCGACTCTATATCCGGCCACCCGAATTCTGGGAGGAAAAGGGCGTCGAATTGACTCTCAACACGGAGGTGACGGAAATCGACCCTTCGGCCAAGCAGGTTACCCTCTCGGACGGTTCAACACTTGGTTATGGCTCTTTGGTCTGGGCAACCGGCGGCGATCCACGCAGGCTCGACTGCACTGGCGCGGACCTTGCCGGAATTCACTTTGTCCGCACCCGGGCCGATTGCGATCAGCTGATGGGCGAAATCGATGGCGGAGTGCACGATATCACCGTCATCGGTGGTGGCTACATCGGCCTTGAAGCGGCGGCGGTGCTGACGAAACTTGGCTGCAAGGTGACTCTCCTGGAAGCCTTGCCGCGCGTGCTGGCTCGCGTTGCTGGCGAAGAACTCTCGGCCTTCTATGAGGCAGAGCATCGGGCGCATGGAGTCGATCTCCGCACGGGAGTGGCCGTAAACGGTTTCGTGGGCGAAGGCAGGATTACCGGCGTGAAGCTGGGCGATGACACAGTCATTCCTGCCGATGCAGTGATCGTGGGTATCGGCATCGTGCCCGCTGTCGGCCCGCTGATCGCCGCCGGCGCTGCCGGTGGGAATGGCGTCGATATCGATGAGTACTGCCGCACCTCGCTGCCGGACATCTATGCTATCGGCGATTGCGCTGCCTTTGCCTGTGACTACGCCGGAGGCACGGTGATGCGGGTCGAATCCGTACAGAACGCCAACGACATGGCGACCTGTGTGGCCAAACAGATTTGCGGCGATGCCCAGCCGTATCACGCTTTCCCGTGGTTCTGGTCCAACCAGTACGACTTGCGGCTGCAGACTGCGGGCATCTCCGCCGGCTATGATTCCACCGTGGTGCGCGGCAAACCTGAGGAGCGATCCTTCTCCGTCGTCTATCTCAAGGAAGGCAAGGTCGTCGCGCTGGATTGCGTCAATATGGTCAAGGACTATGTGCAGGGTCGCAAGCTGGTGGAAGCGGCCGCGAGCCCCGATCCAGAGCAACTGGCCGATGCATCGGTGCCGCTCAAGGAATTGCTCTAAGCTCCTTCGCCGCCCACTCGGCGGCTTCGGCGACCACCGGGTCGGGATCGCGCATCAAGGCGTCGACCTGCGGCAATAGCGACTTGTCGCCGCTGTTGCCGGCGGCAATCAGGCAGTTGCGAATGAACCGGTCCCTGCCGATGCGCTTGATCGGTGAGCCGGCCAGCAGTCGGCGGAAGCCGGCATCGTCGAGCGCAAGCAGATCGGCCAGCCGCGGCGCTGACAGCTCGGCGCGCGGCAGGAAGGCGCGGTTGGCATGCGCGGCTTGGGCGAACTTGTTCCACGGACACACCGCCAGGCAATCGTCGCAACCATAGATTCGGTTGCCGATCGCCTTGCGGAATTCGACGGGAACAGGACCTTTGTGTTCGATCGTCAGGTAGCTGATGCAACGCCTTGCATCCAGTCGATAGGGCGCAGGAAACGCATCGGTAGGACAGGCGTCGTGACAGGCGCTGCATGTGCCGCAACGGTCGTTTCCCGCCTCGTCGTGTGCAAATTCCAGCGTGGTGTAGATTTCACCGAGGAACAGCCATGAACCGTGTTCGCGGCTGACGAGATTCGTGTGCTTGCCCTGCCAGCCCAGCCCCGCCAGCGCCGCGAGTGGCTTCTCCATCACCGGAGCCGTGTCGACGAAAACCTTGACCCCGATTTCGCCAAGCCCGCGTTGTTCAGCCTCAGCAACCAGCCACCGCGCGAGTGCCTTCAAGCCCCTTTTCACGGTGTCGTGATAGTCGGCGCCCCTGGCATAGACCGAAATGCGGCCAAGGCCGGGCCGGTCCTCGAGCGCAAGCGGATCGTCCGCAGGCGCATAGCTCATGCCCAGCGCAATGACGCTTTTCGCTTCCGGCCAGAGCGCTTGCGGCGAGCGGCGCTGGTGCGCGCGTTCCTCCATCCATCGCATCGAGCCCTGCATGCCATCGGCCAGCCAGCTCTCCAGCTCGGCTGTGACGGTGGAGTCCGCCGTCGCCGGGGCAATCCCGGCCGCCACAAAGCCCAGCCGTCTCGCTTCAGCTTCAAGGTCGGCCCTGAGGCCAATTGTCACCGAGTTGTTAACCAAACTTGCAAGGGCTCCTATTCATGCCCGAAGGTTAATGGCCGATGGCGATGAAGATGGACCTAGGAAATTGGAGCGCGGCGGGCAACGTGGGCGAAGCAGCCGACACGCCGCTCGCTATCGAGGCGCGCGGGTTGGTGAAGCGTTTCGACGGGTTTACGGCTGTCGACGGGATCGACCTGACCGTTGGCGAAGGTGCGATCTACGGCATTCTCGGCCCCAACGGTGCCGGTAAGACCACCACGCTCAGGATGCTGCTCGGCATCATCGATCCTGACGAAGGGACGCGCCGCGTGCTTGGCCATGACAGTCCGCATGAAGTCGCCCACGCCATCGGCTATCTGCCCGAGGAACGCGGGCTCTATCCGGCGATGAAGGCCTATGAAGCGATCGCCTTTGTCGGCGCCTTGCGCGGCCTGCCTCTTGCCGAAGGACGCAAGCGCGCGCGGGCTTTGCTTGAAGAACACGGCCTCGGTTATGCGGCAGACCGTCAGATTCGCCAGCTTTCCAAGGGGATGGCGCAACAGGTGCAGATCCTGGGCACGCTGGTGCATGAGCCGCGCCTCGTCGTATTCGACGAGCCCTTTTCCGGCCTCGATGCCTTGAATCAGGGCCGGCTCGAACGGATGATGCGCTCGCTGGCCGAAGGCGGCACGACCGTGATCTTCTCCACCCATGTCATCGCTCATGCCGAAAGGCTCTGCGACGAGGTGGCGATCATCGCCGGCGGCAAGGTGCCCTTCGCCGGCCCGGTCGATGTCGCACGCGACCGGATCCGCCCTCAGGTGCGCCTCGAAACGCGTTTGCAGGATGGTGTTTGGCGCGACGCGTTGCCCGAAGATGCGAGGCGGGAAGGCAATTTCTGGTACTTCTCGCTGCCCGA
>JAGREL010000098.1 GCA_020446575.1 Novosphingobium sp.
GGTTCTTGACGTCGTGCACGGTCACCCCTGCCGCCTGCCAGTCACCATCGTCAACATCCACGATCTTCAGGCAGCATTGCTCGCGGTCCATCGCCAGACCCTTGGCGCCTTTCGCGAAGAGCAGTGGCTCGCCGTCGGTCAGCCAGATCTGGTTGTCGTCTGCCACCGGCTTCGCGGTGAAATCGTCGAAGCGGTCCTTGTTGTAGACAATGCAGTTCTGGAAAATCTCGATGAACGCGGCACCCTTATGCTCATAGGCAGCCTGCAGCACTTCGGGGAGCTTCTTCGAGATGTCGTAGCCGCGGGCGACGAAACGCGCTCCCGAACCCAGCGCAAAGGCGCAAGGGCTCGCCGGCCGATCGACTGAACCGCCCGGAGTCGAAGGGCTCGGCGTACCGACGCGGCTGGTGGGCGAATACTGCCCCTTGGTGAGACCGTAGATCTCATTGTTGAACAGCATGATCTGGCAGTTCAGGTTACGCCGGAGCAGGTGCATCGTGTGATTGCCACCGATCGACATTCCATCGCCGTCACCGGTTACCAGCCAGATGTCGAGCTCCGGATTTGCAAGCTTGATACCGGTAGCAAAGGCCGGCGCTCGACCATGCAGCGTGTGGAAGCCATAACTTTCGACATAATAGGGGAAGCGGCTCGAGCAGCCGATGCCGGAGACGAACACGGTGTTGGCCGGATCGGCACCGACCACCGGCAGGGTCCGCTGCACCGCCTTGAGGATCGCATAGTCGCCGCAGCCCGGGCACCAACGCACTTCCTGGTCGGTTTCCCAGTCCTTCAGCGTGGTCTGGATCGAGGTCATCTCGTTCATGGTTTTCTCCTCAGCCCAGTTGCGCTTCGATCGCCGCTTCGAGCTCGGCGATGGTGAACGGCTGGCCGCTGACCTTGTTGAGCGGCCTGGCATCGACCAGGAACTGGTCGCGCAGCACGGTCTTGAACTGGCCGGTATTCATCTCGGGCACGAGAACCTTCTCGTAACCTCTTAAAAGGTCGCCCAAATTTCTCGGCAACGGCCAGACATGGCGGACGTGGATATGGCTAACGTCATGGCCCTTCGACCGCGCGCGACGTACCGCCTGATGGATCGGACCGAAGGTCGATCCCCAGCCGACAACCGCCAGCTTGCCTTTCTCATTGCCCAGGCAGACGTCCTGCAGCGGAATGCCATTCGCCACTCCGTCGACCTTGCCCTTGCGGGCATCGGTCTGCGCCTGGTGCACGGACGGCGAATAGTCGAGGTCGCCGGTGTCGATCGCCTTTTCGATGCCGCCGATGCGGTGCATCAGGCCGGGCGTTCCAGGCCTGATCCAGGGCCGCACGCCACGCTCGTCGCGCTTGTAGGGCAGCAAATGCTCGCCGCCGTTCATTTCTTCAAGAAACTTCACCGGAAACGAATCGAAATCATTGGGATCCGGCACTTTCCAGGGCTCGGCAGCATTGCCGATATAGCCGTCGGTAAGCAGGATAACCGGCGTCATGTACTGCACGGCGATGCGGCAGGCCTCAATGGCGCATTCGAAGGCATCCGACGGCGATCGCGCGGCGACCACCGGCAGCGGCGTATCGCCGTTGCGCCCGTATACCGCCTGATAGAGGTCGGATTGCTCGGTCTTGGTCGGAAGGCCGGTGGAAGGCCCGCCGCGCTGGGAATTGACGATCACCAGCGGCAGCT
>JAGREL010000099.1 GCA_020446575.1 Novosphingobium sp.
GTCTTTCAACACACGTCGATCCTGGTTCGGCCCCGTCAGAATTCCCGGATTTCCCGAAAGAAACCAGAGCTTTATGGTGGAGCCGCCGGGTACTGCCCCCGGGTCCGCTGTGCCTATTGCACACCGCAATTTATCGCCATAGCCGGCCGAAACCGGCAGGTCCTATATAAGCCCTTGCACCTTAATGTGAAGTGAGCGGGATTGCGCCGCTCACCAGGCGGGAGGGAAAGCTGTCACCCCCGCTTGCGCAGCTCGTCGCGGATCTCGGTCAGCAGGTCGATCTCGCTGGGGCCGGCGGGCGGCGGTGCTTCCTCTTCCTGCGCCTGCATCATGCGGTTGGCGGTGCGCACCAGCAGGAAGATGATGAAGGCCAGGATCACGAAGTTGATCACCGCGCTGACGAAGGCGCCATAGCCGATCATCGCGGCACCGGCTTCCCTGAGCGCGGCATAATCGCCCAGCGAGCCCTCGTAACCTTCGGGCACGCTCAGCAGCACGAAGTAGTTGGAAAAGTCCGCCCCGCCGAAGATCGCGCCGATGATCGGCATGATGATCTCGTCGGTCAGCGACTTCACGATCGAGCCGAATGCCGCGCCGATGATGACCGCAACGGCCAGATCCAGCACATTGCCCTTGGCGATGAACTCCTTGAATTCCTTGAGCATGACGTCCTTTCCCCCGCTGCTGCGGGACCGCTCTTGCCTGTGGTCGAAGCGGGAGTCATGCCGCCGAAACAGGCATTTGTTAAGGGCCGGGATAGCCGGTGCTTGAACATGACCGATCCACCGCTACATTCGCGCCGCAGGCCGGGCGATGCGCGATCCGGCAAACATTGAGGACCATTCTCATGACCCTATCGCTTCCCGCCCGCATGATTCGCCTTGCCTTCGCCGCGCTGGCGGCATCGGCCCTCGCGGCCTGCGGCATCAACAGCGTGCCGACCGCAGAGGAAAATGCCAAGGCGCGCTGGGCCGATGTGCAAAACGCCTACGACCGGCGCGCGCAGCTGCTCCCGAACCTTGCGAATATCGCCAAGGGAGCCGCCGAACAGGAGCGCGCCATCCTGACCGACGTGATCGAGGCCCGCGCCAAGGCGACGAGCATCCAGATCACCACGGACGACCTCAACAATCCGGCGAAACTGAAGCAGTTCGCGGAAGCTCAAGGCCAGCTGGGAGCAGGCCTCGGGCGGTTGCTGGCCAACTTCGAGCGCTATCCCGAGCTGAAGAGCATCACCAATTATCAGATGCTCCAAAGCCAGGTGGAAGGCAGCGAAAACCGGATCAATATCGCCATCAAGGACTACAACGAGGCAGTGCGCGATTATAACACCCGGGTGCGCACCTTCCCCGAAATGATCGGTGCCATGATCCGTGGGCTCGGCCCGATGGCTCCGTTCGAAGCTGTGTCGCCGGGTGCCGAAAACGCGCCGGTTCTCGACATGGGTCCGGGCGAGTAAGCCGGCTGATCCGATGCGCCCTGTCCTAGCCTGCCTGCTTGGCCTGGCGACGCTTCTGTTCGGCGCGCTGCCGGGCATAGCGTCGGCCCAGTCCTTCCCCGAACTTACAGGACGGGTGGTCGACGCCGCCAACATCATCCCCGATGACGTCGAGGCGCGACTGACCCAGAAGCTGGAGGCGCTGGAAACACAATCGCAGCGCCAGCTTGTGGTTGCGACCATTCCCGACCTGCAGGGCTACGACATCGCCGATTACGGCTACCAGCTCGGCCGGCACTGGGGCATCGGCGACAAGGACCGCAACGACGGCGTGCTGCTGGTCGTCGCGCCCAACGAACGCAAGCTGCGCATAGAGGTCGGCTATGGGCTCGAACCGGTGCTGACCGACGGGCTGTCCTCGCTGATCGTCAACCAGACCATCGTCCCGCGCTTCAAGCAGGGCGACATGGCCGGCGGGATCGAGGCGGGAACCGATGCGATCATCGAGCAGCTGACCCTGCCCGAGGAAGAGGCGATGAAGATCGCCGAGCAGGCGAACCAGCCCCGGGATGCCGGTTTCCCCTTGCCGACCATCATCTTCATGCTGTTCATCTTCCTGTTCTTCGTGCTGCCGGTGCTGCGGGCGATCTTCGGCCTCGGCAGCGGCGTGCACCATCGCGGTTCGCGCAGCGGGCCGATCATCTGGGCGCCCGGCGGATTTTCCGGCGGGCGCAGTTCGGGCGGCTTCGGTGGCGGATTTTCGGGAGGCGGCGGCAGTTTCGGCGGCGGCGGCTCGTCGGGAAGCTGGTAGGATAAGGCGATGACTGTTCCCATGTATCTCACCGCGGAAGATCGCGCCCGTGTCGGCGAAGCGGTTTCGCGCGCAGAGGCGGACACCGCAGGAGAGATCGTCACCATTCTCGCCGACCGCTCGGACGGCTATACCGACGTGGCCCTGTCCTGGGCGATCCTCGCCAGCTTTGCAGCCGTCACGGTCTTTGCAACGATCCCGGAACTCTATCTCGCGAAATTCGACTGGCTGCTGGGCCGCTGGCACGAGGAATGGACTCTGCGACAGGTGCTGGCGGTCAGTCTCGGCTTCGGTGTCCTCAAATTCATCGGCGTGATGCTCATCCAGCTGATCCAGCCGGTGAAATTCTTCCTGATCCCGCCGCCGATCAAGACCGCGCGCGTGCACGAACGGGCCGTCCGCGCCTTCCGGATCGGCGCGGAGAGGCGCACGCACGGCCGCACCGGCATCCTCATCTACCTTTCCATGCGCGAGCACCGCGCCGAAATCGTCGCCGACGAGGCGATCGCGACCAGAGTCGATCCGGCGGTATGGGGCGATGCGATGGAGGCAATGCTCGCAGAACTGAAGCGCGGTGAAGTCGCCGATGGCATGATCGCCGCCGTCACACGTGTCGGCAAGGTGCTGGCGGAACACTTCCCGCGCCCGGAAAACGACATCAACGAGTTGCCCGACAGATTGATCGAAGTATGAGCCACGACGCGAATGCCCCGGACGAGGTGGTCTGGGAAGGCAAGTTCATCACCGCCCGCAAGAAAGGCCGCTGGGAATATGTCAGCCGCGCGCGCGGCATCCGCGCTGCCGTGATCCTGGCGGTCGACGAGCAAGATCACGTCATCCTCGTCGAACAGTTCCGCGTGCCGCTGGGCCGGCCGTGCATAGAGCTTCCCGCCGGATTGATCGGCGACGGCGCGGGAGACGACGGCGAGGATGCGACCGCCGCAGCCGCGCGCGAACTGGAAGAAGAGACCGGCTACCGCGCCGGCAGGCTGGAAGTGCTCGGCGAATTCTACTCGTCGCCCGGCATGGTCAGCGAAAGCTTCACTTTGCTCAAGGCGCACGACATGGTCCGGGTGAGCGACGGCGGGGGCACCGAGGGCGAGGACATCACCGTCCACCGCGTTCCTCTGGCGCGCATCGGCGAGGCGCTTGACGAGTGGCGCAGGCAGGGCCGCGGCATCGACGTGCGTCTGCTGACCCTGCTTGGACCACGGATACTGGGATCGGAGAGGACATGAGCGGACGCGTGGCCGGCAAGAAGGCGCTGATCACCGGCGCCGCGCAGGGGCTGGGAGCGGCCATTGCCCGCAAGCTTGCCGAGCAAGGCGCGCAAGTGCTGCTGACCGATATCAACGAGGCCGGCGCCTCCGAACAGGCGGCGGCGATCAATGCCGAATACGGTGACGGCACGGCCTTCTCGACCCGGCTCGACGTCACCAGCGAGGCAGATTGGCAAAGCGCGACAGAGGCCGCTCGAGACCGGCTCGGAGGGCTGTCCATCCTGGTCAACAACGCCGGGATAGCGCCAGGCGGCTCGATCGAATCCGTCAGCTTCGAAACATGGAAGCAGGCGTTCGCCATCAATGTCGACGGCGTGTTCCTCGGCTGCCGCGTCGCCCTGCCCCTGCTGCGAGAGAACCAGCCCGCCTCGATCGTCAACATCTCGTCGATCTCGGCAATGATCGCTGCGCCGGCATTGGTCGCCTACAATGCCTCCAAGGCAGCGGTATGGATGCTGACCAAGTCGGTGGCGCTGCAATGCGCGAAAAAGGGCTGGGATATCCGCTGCAATTCCGTGCACCCGACTTTCGTCGACACGGACCTGCTGGAGAACTTCCGCCTCGACAAGTCGAAGCCGCGCGAAGACACGCTGGACAAGCTCTCGGCCCAGATTCCGCTCGGCCGCATCGGCGAGCCGGAGGAAGTGGCGATGGGCGTGCTTTACCTCGCCAGCGACGAAAGCCGCTACATGACCGGCGCCGAACTCAAGCTCGACGGCGGCATTTCCGCGATGTGAAGGGTGCGCCGCTAGCCCCCTCCTCTTCAGAGGAGGGGGTTGGGGGTGGTGCTTCCAGAACGCGTATTATCGCTTCGCGAACGGTGCTTGCGCACCGTCACCACCCCTTGATCCCCTCCTCTGAAGAGGAGCGGAAATCACGCATCAAAGCGTCGTGAAAATCGCGCCGAAATCCTTGCCGCCGCCGCCGGCTTCGTTGAATGCCTCGTAGATCTCGGCCGCATGCTTGCCGAGGGCGACATTGGCGCCCGACGCTTCGGCCGCCGCCATCGCGAGCCTGAGATCCTTGAGCATCAGCGCCGAGGCGAAGCCGCCCTGATAATCGTTGTCGGCCGGACTCGTCGCGCCGATTCCCGGAGCAGGCGTGTAATCGTTAAGCGACCAGTTGTAGCCGGTCGCTTTCGAGCTGATCTCGTAGAACATCTGCATGTCGAGACCGTTCTTCTCGGCCAGCTTGAGCGCTTCGCAGGTGCCGATCATGTGAATCGCCAGCAGCATGTTGTTGCACATCTTGGCGACCTGGCCAGCACCGATCGCGCCGGCGTGGATAACAGCCTTGGCCATCGGCTCGAGGACCACCTTCGCCCGCTCGAACGCGGCGTCGGTGCCGCCGACCATGAATGTCAGCGTGCCGCCGTTGGCCGCCGCGATCCCGCCAGAAACCGGGGCGTCGACCATCTCATGCCCCGCATCGGCGGCCAGCGCCGCCACTTCACGGGCCGTTGCGACGTCGATCGTCGAGCAGTCCAGCAGCAGTGCCGAAGCCGGAGCATGGCCGATCACGTCGGCGGTGTAGACGTTCTTCACGATCGCTCCGTTGGGCAGCATCGAGACCACAGCATCCACGCCGGCCACCGCCTCCTGAACAGCGCCGAAAGTCTCGCAGCCGTTCTCCCGCGCGCGATCCAGCGCAGTTTCGACCAGATCGAAGGCGCGGACTTCGTGGCCGGCCTTCACCAGATTCGCGGCCATCCCGCCGCCCATGTTACCGAGCCCGATAAAGGCGATTTTCATCTCACTTGCTCCCTTGCCCTCTCCCCTCGAGGGGAGAGGATACGAAGCCTTGATGCCGGCAGGCATCTAGGCGGAGTTGGAGAGGGGAAGCGGAGGCGCCCCTCTCAAAATTATCCAGGCAGCACGCTGCCAAGCCGATCTGTCTCTCCCCTGAAGGGGAGAGTGCAAATTGGTCACCTGTGCTTCCAGTTCGCTTCGCGCTTTTCGACGAAAGCGTTCATGCCTTCGGTCTTGTCCTCGGTGGCGGCCAGGATCTGCCACATGCGCCGCTCGAACAGCAGACCCTGCTCCAGCACGGTCTCGAAAGCGGCGTTGACCATTTCCTTGTTCACCATCACCGCCACACGCGGCATGGCCGCGATCTCGGCGGCGATCCCGAGCACCGTATCGAGCAGTTCGTCATGCGGCACGATCCGCGCCACGAGCCCCGCGCTTTCGGCTTCGGTTGCATCCATCATCCGGCCAGTGAGGCACAGGTCCATCGCCTTGGCCTTGCCGACGGCGCGAGTGAGGCGCTGGGTGCCACCCATGCCCGGCGCGACGCCCAGCTTGATCTCGGGCTGGCCGAATTTCGCCTTGTCGGAAGCGATGATCATATCCGCCATCATCGCCAGCTCGCAGCCACCGCCCAGCGCAAAGCCGTTCACCGCCGCGATCCAGGGCTTGCGGACCTTGTTGGCGATATCCTTCTGCCAGCCGTCGAAAAAGGCCTGCAGATAGAAGTCGGTCGCCGCCATCGTCGCCATCTCGCCGATGTCGGCCCCGGCCGCGAAGGCCTTGTCGCCCGAACCGGTCAACACCGCGCAGCCCTGGCTGTCATCGGCCTCGAAAGCGGCGAAGGCAGCGATCAGCTCCTTGAGCACCGTGCTGTTGAGCGCGTTGAGCGCCTTGGGCCGGTTCAGCGTGATCAG
>JAGREL010000100.1 GCA_020446575.1 Novosphingobium sp.
ACAGCCTGTTCGAGGATCGCGGCGTGATCGTGTTCGAAGGCGTGGAGCCATCGGCCGAAATGCAGGTCGAGGTGAGCAAGGTCTTCGGCCCGCTCAAGGATCACCCTGTGGCGTCGGTCGAGCGCGCGGACGCGGACAAGCTGCTCGGCGTCATCGAGATATCCGCCGGGCCCCAGGCCTGCATCGTCGAGATCGATGGCAAGCCGCTGGTCACCTGGCAGCCCTGGCATTTCGACCACGCCTACAATGACGAGCTCAACCGTGCCGGCGTGCTGCGCTCGATCAAGATCGCCAAGGATGGCGGCCGCACCGGCTTTGCCGACGGCATCCAGATCTACAACGACATGGATCCGGCGATCCGGGACAAGGCCGAGGGCCTGAACGTCCTATACAACCTCGACCTGCGATATACCGAGCAGAGGTTCGGCTTGCCGAAGAATTTCAAGGTGTTGCGCCCTCATGCAAGCAATCTCCATGAGCTCACCGCCGGTGACCCGTGCTCGATCCACCCGGCCCTGTGGACGCGCGCTACCGGAGAAAAGGTGTTCCATATGTGCCCATACGGTACGCGGGGGATCGAGGGTGACAGGAGCGACGAGGCCTTCGCATTGCTTTCAGAAATCTGGGACGAGGCCATGCGGGTGATCAAACCCTATTTCCACGAATGGCATGAGACCGACATGGTGATCTGGGACAATTGGCGCGTGTTGCACGAGGCCACCGGAAGCAATCCGGAGGAGGAACGCGTCGTCCACCGCACCACGATCAAGGGCGATTATGGCCTGGGTCGGTTCGAGGAACGGCCGGAAATGGAGAAGGCGGGCTGATCTGCCGCGCGGCGCTCACTCCTCGATCATCAGCGTTCCAAGCAGACCGCCGTCGACGGCAAGGCTCTGTGCGGTGACGTGGCTGGCATCGTTCGACAGCAGGAAGGCGGCAACGGCGGCGGCCTCCTCGGGTGTGCCGACTCGCTTTTGCGGTACGCGCCTGGCCATCTGTGCCTTGAAACTCTCGGGCACGTCCGAAAGCATCGGCGTGTCGATGAAGCCCGGATTTATGGTGTTGCAGCGCACGCCGTGAGGCGCGGCTTCCATGGCGATGGTCCGGGCGATGCCCAGCGCCGCGTGCTTGCTGGTGCAATAGCCGATATTGCCGACCATGCCGGTTTCGGCACCCAGGCTGCCGGTGACGAGGATTGCGCCTTTCTTGCGCTTGATCATCGCCGGCAGGACGTGGCGCACGGCCCAGAACAAGGACCAGACATTGACCAGCAACGCTTCCGCGAATGCGTCGTCGGTGTAATCCGGGGTCAAGGAGAACATGCCTTCGGTTCCGGCGTTGAGGAACAGTCCGTCGATCGGGCCGTTGCGTTCCACGGCGATATCGAGCGCGCCCAGGATTTCGTCCTTCATCCCGGCGTCCGCGGCAATCCAGGAGGCGCGCTCGCCGATGTCCCTGCAGACGTCCTCCAGCACATTGGAGCGGCGCGCGATCAGCGTCACCGTTCCGTTGGCACGGGCGATCCGCGCCGCCGTTGCGCGGCCGATCCCGCTCGATGCGCCGGTGATCACGACGTGCTGACCGGTAAAATCCATCAGTTTCCCCCATTGGCGATGAAGCGCGCCCAGACCTTCATTGCCGGATGATCGCTTTTGTCCGGCGCCCATTGCCGCTCCATCAGCGTGCGTGCGTCGCCTTCGGCCATGCCGGCAATGTCGCGATTGTATCGGTAGAAGAAGGCGGACACCCGGTAATTGGCGATGCAGTGGACGTGGACCGGTTTCGCATCGCTTTCATAGGCTTCGACGAAAGCGGAGAAATGCGTGTCCTGCGGTGCATCGAAGGGCACCGGGATGTAGCTGTAGCGGATGCCGTTCCGTTGCAGCAGTTCCGCTTCTCCCGCCAGTGCGCCGGGCCGCTCGTCCGGCGCGAGGTTGATGACATGGCACACACCGAGCTCTGCGAGCTTGCCGATGTCCTTTCCCAGCAGCTTGCCCGATGTTGTGGTGCGCGCGTCGAGCCGCTGCCAGGCCTCTATGTCATCCGGATCCTTCGCCATTGTGCCCTCCGCGCCTGGGCTGTTCTCTAGCCGTGCGCTTGGCGCTGCGCTACCTTGGGGTTGAGGAATGGTGAAAGGAGTCGAAGGTAATGTGCGACGATTTCACGCGGAAAGCCGAAGATGAGGCTCTTGCCAGGAAGGGCATGACCCGGCGCGAGTTCGCGGCGATTGGCGCGGCGGCCGCATTGGCGGCCTGCTCCGACGGTGCGGATGCATCGCAGTCCGGACTGCTCGAGGACATGGTCCGGATCACCACGGAAGACGGGATCGCCGATGCCTTCTTCGTCCATCCGGCCAAGGGCGCTCATCCCGGCGTGATCATGTGGCCGGATATCGCCGGTCTGCGCGAGGTCAAGAAGATCATGGCGCGCCGGCTGGCGGCTTCCGGCTATGCGGTGCTCGTGGTGAACCAGTATTATCGTTCGGCGCCGGCGCCGGTGGCGGAAAGCTTTTCGGAATTCATGCAGCCGGAAGGCCGCGACAGGATCATGACAATGCGCGAGGAGCTGACGCCCGAAGCGGTCACGCGCGATGCGAAGGCCTTTGTCGCTTACCTGGACAGCCAGCAGGCCGTCGACAAGGCGCGGAAAATCGGCAGCAACGGCTATTGCATGGGCGGGCCGTTCACAGTGCGAACCGCCGCCGCCGTGCCGGACCGGGTGGGGGTGGCCGCGTCGCTGCACGGCGCATGGATGGTCACCGAGGAGCCCGACAGTCCGCATCGTCTGATCAAGGATACCCAGGCGTCGTTCCTGTTCGCCATCGGCCGCAATGACGACGAGCGCGCGCCCGGTGACAAGGATGCGCTGCGCAAGGCGGCGGACGAGGCGGGAAGGCCGGCCGAGATAGAAGTCTATGCCGCCGATCACGGCTGGTGCGTGCCCGATACGCCTGCCTATGACCCCGCCGAGGCCGACCGAGCCTGGGAACGGATGCTGGCGCTCTACGAGAAGCTGTAAGGGCCGCAGGGGCAGCGATGTTCGTCGAGGATATCGCTTGTCCAAAGCAGGTCGGAGCGGGAGAACTGGCTTGAATACCGAGGAAATGAAGGAGCGCGCCACCCGGCTACTGCACGCGTCGGCGAGCGGCGATGTGGACAGCGTAAGGGAACTCATCAACGACGACTTCCATTTCCAGTTCATGCAGAAGGCGGAGTCGTGGTCGGCCGACGGCAAGGAGACGTCCGCCAGGCTCGATAGGGACAACTACCTGGCCCACGGCGTCCCGGTATCGAACCAGATCACCCGGGACGGCATGCATTTCACTATCGAACTGATCCTTGTCGACGGCCCGTGGGTTGCGGCATTCGGCCATTCCAACGCGACATCGCTCAAGGGCAAGCCCTATAACAACAACTATTGCTGGCGCCTTCTTTTCTCCGGCGACAAGGTCAGCGAATTGCGGGAGTATTGCGACACCCATCACGCTTACGAAGTCCTGTTCGAAGAGTGATCCGGAACGCTGCGGCTGTCCTTTTTGGCGATCTCCGACGTGGGACGTTTCCGCACAGCCCTTGCGGCGGGAACGCCGCCCAAGGTGGAGTGAAAGGCGTCAGGGCGCCGGCTCGGCAGGCGGTTCGGTGCCGATGAATTCGAATTCGCGCTCCTTGAACAGCCAGGTTCCGCCGCGGCGCACCAGCTTGTCGCGATAAAGCCCGACGATCTTGTTCACGGTGCCATCCTTGCGGAACATGATCTGGCGGCTGTAGCAGCGCGCTGACGCCTCATCGCCATCAACACTAATTCCTGCGATTTCAGTGAAATAGGCCATTCTATTCAATGGTTCCCAAAGGTTGGGCCAGCTTGCCGCAAGCTCTCCCAACCCCCGGTATTCGAGGCCGACTCCGCGCCAGACGCAGTCCTCGGTGAAATTGGCGAGCCATGCGTCGAGATCCTGCTGGAACATCGAATCGGCGTAATCCGACATGCGCTCGCGGATGAGCACGCGGTCTTCAAGTGTAGCGTCGATAGCCATGGCAACTCCCCGTCACTTCGCACCGGCTGTTCCTGCTCAAAAAACGATTGAACGGCAATCTGTTGTGCGGCGTTTTGCCAGGCGTCTCTCCTAACGCCGCATTTACTTGCCCCCGGTATTCTGGGCGCTAACATCCCGCGCGGGTTACGAAGGAGTTGGGGGCATGGGCGGTTTTCTGATTTCGCTGATCGTCGTTGTTGTGGTCTTCCTGCTGATGGGCGTTCGCGTCGTCAGGCAGGGATACGTCTACACCATCGAACGGCTCGGCAAGTTCACTCTCGCGGCCGAACCGGGCCTGCATCTCATCATCCCGTTCGTCGACCGGGTTGGCCAGAAAGTGAACATGATGGAGCAGGTGCTCGACATTCCCGGCCAGGAAATCATCACCAAGGATAACGCGATGGTCGGTGTCGACGCGGTGGTGTTCTTCCAGGTGCTGGACGCCGGCAAGGCGGCCTACGAGGTGCACAACCTCTATGCCTCGATCATGGCGCTCACTACTACCAACCTGCGTACGGTGATGGGCTCCATGGACCTGGACGAGACCCTGTCGAAGCGCGACGAGATCAACGCGAGGCTGCTGGCCGTGGTCGACCATGCCACTTCGCCCTGGGGCGTGAAGATCACCCGCGTGGAGATCAAGGACATCCGCCCGCCGATCGACATATCCGAGGCGATGGCCCGGCAGATGAAGGCTGAGCGCCTCAAGCGCGCCGAGATCCTCGAGGCCGAAGGTGACCGGGCCTCCAAGATCCTGCGCGCGGAAGGCGAAAAGCAATCCGCCATTCTCGAGGCCGAAGGCCGGCGCGAATCCGCGTTCCGCGATGCCGAGGCGCGCGAGCGTGAAGCCGAAGCCGAAGCCAAAGCGACACAGATGGTCTCCGATGCCATTGCCGGTTCCGGCGTGCAGGCGATCAATTACTTCGTCGCGCAGAAATATACCGATGCGGTCAAGGCCTTCGCGGTCTCGCCCAATGCCAAGACCATCCTTTTTCCGGTCGAGGCCACACAGCTCATCGGTACGCTTGGTGGTATCGGCGAACTCGCGAAGGATGCGCTGGGCGGCAACGGCGACGGTGGCGGCAGCCCGCCGCCGCCCGCACCTCCGCGCCGCCCGGTCACGCCTCAGCCCACGCAGCAGCCGCAAGCTGGACCGGATCAGGCTAACCTTTCCGGACCCTGGAAGCGGTAATGGATACGCTCAACAGCCTTGAGCCGCACTATGCCTGGCTCGCTATCGGCCTGGTTCTCGCTGCCGCCGAAATGGCTATTCCCGGCGTCTTCCTGATCTGGATGGCGGGTGCAGCGCTGATCGTCGGTTTCGTGACCTGGGTTACGCCGATTGGCGTGCCGTTGCAGATCGTGCTGTTCGCAATGCTGGCGATTGTCGCGGTCTTTTCCGGGCGCCGCTATCTGCGCAGCCACCCGGTCGAGGCTGCCGATCCCAAGATGAACCAGCGCGGCGAGCGGGTGGTCGGCGAGATGGTCGTCGTAACCCAGGCGATCGATGGCGGCTCGGGCAAGGTCAAGCTGGGCGACAGCGAATGGCTGGCCAAAGGCGCGGACGCACCACCCGGTACGCGGCTGCGCGTCGCCGGGCATGACGGTGTGGTACTGATCGTCGAACCGCTAGGGTAGCGGCGGAGATCACCCTCCGCTATCCGGCTCGTTACCGGCTGGCATGGCATCGCTGCCGGATTTGGCAGGCGACCTTGCTTCGCCCTGAAGTCGATCCTAGGCTCCCCTGCTACCAGACTGACAAACAGTCGCTGTTTCGGGAGAGTTGGAATGTCGCGCATCGTGTTTCGCAGGTCGTGCCTGGCGCTTTCCGCCTTGGCACTTACGGCTTCCTCGTTTTCGTTTGCAGCGTTCGCAGCCGACGCGCCACCGGAGCCCATCCTGGGTACGCCGGAACAGGACGAGGCGGAACGACTGGTACTGGAGTTGGCGGAACACCCTGACGTCAAGGCGATCCAGGCGGGTCTGCGCGACCAGCTCCGCGAGACCAAGATCGGCCAGACGAAAGACGGTGCGGCGACGATCGACCACGTGGTCGAATGCATGACCAATTCGCTGATTTTCATGGAAGTCCTGACCTATCGCACGACGCCCTATTTCGTGTGGGGCACCGAAGATACGCCGCGCGAATGGCGCGGCCGGAGAGTGGGTTGTGTGGGTACGGCCGGGGACAATCCCGACAATGTCTACCGCACGACCTCGCTGCAGGGCGGGGTGCGCTACGAAGTGACCGGCAAATTCGATCCGAGCCGCAGAGCGACCCAGTTCATTGTCCAGGCAGGGCCGGGAGAGGGAAGCATACCGCCGAATATGGCGACAGCCGGGTCGGAAGTCGTCGAGGTTCTGGGCGCATTCTCCGATCGCGAGCTGGATATAGCACCCGACGGCAGCTTCCGTTTGACTATTGGCGGGGATACCGGGGCAACCAATCATATCGTCACGCCGCCCGGAAGGGTATCGGTGGGGTTCCGCGACACTTTGGGAGATTGGAATCAGCGGCCCGCGCGGCTGTCGCTCCGGCGGCTGGATCCGGGTGAGCCAATGCCGTTCGACCGCGATGAGTTGCGCCGCCGCGTAGTGGGCAGGCTGGGCGACTACGTGCGCAGCTGGAGCCAGTACGCGACATACGGTTTCGGAGGTCTTGAACCCAACACGCACAGCACGCCGACCGGGCGAGCGGGCGGCTGGGGCTTTGTGATGGGCGTGCGCTTCAGCCTGCAGGAGGACGAAGCGGTCGCTTTGACCCTCTCGCGCGGCGAGGCCAAGTATCTGGGCTTCCAGGTCGTCGATCCCTGGACGATGGCGGCGGACGCCACGAAGTACCAGACCAGCCTCAACCTCGCGCAGGCAACGCCGGATAGGGACGGCAATTACACCTATATCATTTCGCCGACGGATCCTGGGGTGGCCAACTGGCTCGATACGACCGGCCTACACGATGGCTTCGGCATCGTCCGTTGGCAGGCGACGCCGGCCGATGAGACAAGCGAAGGGCTGGTCCGCAGCTTCCGGATCATCAAGCTGGCCGATGCCGCCAGGCTGCCCGGTATCGCCAAGATAACCCCCACGCAGCGTCAGGCGCAGCTGGAAAAGCGCGCCAGGGAATGGGCGAAGCGGCTACACTGACTTCGAGGGCTCAGCCTTGCCCCTGTGCTGCGGCAAGCCGTTCGGGTGAAAGCGTCGACGGGCGCTGGTAGGACATGTCGCTGCGATCGCGCACGTTGTTGCCGACCAGCTTGAAGGCTTCGGCGATCTGTTGCGACACGTCGCTGTCGGGCGTGATGTTCCAGGTGGGCACGCATTTGCGCAGCGCGATCGCCCAGCGGCCGTTTCGGCGCTCGAACTTGTCCACATAGCGCCCGCCCGCCAACGTCACCGGCGTACCTGACGTGTTTTCCGAACCGTAGATGTAGTAGGTTTCGGTGTGGGCCACATCGCCGTCGATCTCGCAGGTGTGGTTGCAGATCGTGTGCGAAGTCGCCGTCTGCATTTTCGCGTGAAGGTCGAAGAAGAAGTCCATGTGCTGGTCGGGCGTGCCGATGTGAGTCCCGAAATCGAGGATTGCGTCCTCGTGATAGCCGGTGCGGAAGATATCGCGGTCGAGCCGGTCGACGCCTCGTGCGATCCGGTTGATGCAGTCGAAAATCTCCATCCGGCTCATCAGATAATCGAGCCGGTCATCGCCTTCCTGTCCCATCGTCAGTCTCCGCTGCTATTGCCGTTGGGTCTGTCGCCCGTCCGCGTCCCTGCATGCGGGGCTGCCCATGCGCAAGGGCTTAGCCGGTGCGATAGGACTGACAAGTCCCCTGCCGCGATGCCGCGCTCCAAGGCAATTTGTCTTCGCCGCAACAAAGAGAATTTGTTTTCGGGCTTTCGCTCGCTGCGGATAATTTGCATCAACCAATTGCGCGGCTGACTCCAGCGCGGACAGCCGATCGAAAGTTGCGCGACCATGATAGAGTTCGGTTCGTTCGATCTCGCCTATCTTCTCCCTTTTATCGCTATCGGATTCGTCGCCCAGGCAGTGGACGGTGCCCTGGGCATGGCCTTCGGCGTGATCACCAACACAATGCTGGTCGGTCTGCTGGGGCTTCCGCCGGCGCAGGCTTCGGCTCGCGTCCATGTCGTCGAGACATTCACCACCGCGATTTCCGGGATCAATCACCTGATTCACGGCAATGTGGATTTCAAGCTGTTCTTCCGGCTGCTGATCCCCGGGGTGATCGGCGGCATTGCCGGCGCCCACCTGATCTCCAATATCGACGGCGCCTTCATCAAACCCTTTGTTCTGGCCTATCTCGCGGGCGTGGGCGTGTGGCTGTTCGTGCGCGGCATCCTCTATCCGCCCAAATTGCTCAAACCCAAGGTGGTGGAACCGCTCGGGCTTGTCGGCGGTTTTCTTGACGCCGCCGGCGGTGGGGGCTGGGGGCCGGTCGTCACATCGAACCTGTTGGTGCAGGGCGCCGAGCCGCGCAAGGTTGTCGGCACGGTCAACAGCGTGGAATTCTTCCTGACGCTGACCATTTCTGCGACCTTCATCTTCAATCTCGGCGTGGCCGATATCGCCGGTGCCACGCTGGGCCTGCTGATCGGCGGCGTGATGGCTGCTCCCTTCGGGGCGATCATGGCCAAGCGCCTTTCGCCGAAGACCATGCTGATTCTCGTCGGGATCATACTGACAATCACGAGCGGCTGGTCGCTGATCAACGCGCTTGCTGGTTAGGCCGGGAGGTGGTTGGCCGGTCCCCCAGTGGATCCAGCACAATGTTTTGGCTGGAAACACGTCCGGCACTTGCCCATATTCCGCGCAAGGGAGAAACCTATGACCGACAAGCTCAATCTTAGCGAAGAGGAATGGCGCCAGCGCCTCTCGCCCGAGCAGTACCATATCCTGCGCGAGGCGGGCACGGAGCGCGCTTTCACCGGCAGGTATGAGCAGAACAAGGCCGACGGCATGTATTTTTGCGCCGGCTGCGGCACGCCGCTGTTCAGTTCCGACACCAAATACAATTCCGGTTCCGGCTGGCCGAGCTATTATGAGCCGGTGGAAGCCGAAGCGGTGGAGGAGCACAGCGATGGATCGCATGGCATGGTGCGCACCGAAGTGCGCTGCGCGAAATGCGAGGGTCATCTCGGCCATGTCTTTCCCGACGGTCCTGCGCCGACCGGCCTGCGCTATTGCATCAACAGTGCATCGCTCGATTTCAAGCCGAAGGACGAGTGAAGCGAAATTCCTGTGAGTCCTTCGTTAAGCATGGGTTACAGTTTGCCCATGCACTGGCTATTGCCGGATCGGACGTGCTTGTCCGCAGTGAAGGCCTGAGTCTGGATTGATGGCAGGAGACGCCGGGCGCCGCCGCAAGCGGGGAGGGCGCTCATCAGAACCCGAAAAGAAGCCGTTTTGGCGACGCGTCCTGCGTGGCCTCTTCATCTGGGGCTTCGCCCTGGCGCTGCTGCTGGTGACCGGGATCGGCACGGCCGTGTTCGTCACGTCGCGCTCGCTGCCGAGTTTCGGGCAGATGAAAAGCAGCCAGGCGGGTCAGATGATCGTCGTGCGCGCGCGCGATGGCACGGAACTCGTTTCGCTGGGCCCGAGCTACGGCCGCTGGCTGCCTTACGAGAAGATCCCGCGGGTGATGAAGGATGCCATGGTCTCGGTCGAGGATCGGCGCTTCCGTTCGCATATCGGTGTCGATCCGATCGGCGTGATCCGCTCGCTCATGGTGCGTGTGGAAACCGGCTACTGGCGCCAGGGCGGCTCGACCATCACGCAGCAGCTGGCCCGCAACATCTTCCTCAACAACAACCGCACTTTCGCTCGCAAGGTTCGCGAGGGCATCCTCGCGCTGGCGATCGAGACCAAGTTCTCCAAGGACGAGATACTCGAGCTTTATCTCAACAAGGTCTATTTCGGCGG
>JAGREL010000101.1 GCA_020446575.1 Novosphingobium sp.
GCGCTGCTAACAAAGTGATCAGCAAAACAACGAGAGAGATGCACGATGGCGATTTCGCTCCTGCCCGACAATCCGGCCGCCTGGACCTACCGCAGCTGGGACGAACTTATGTCGATCCCGCGCGAGGAGCGAGAGAAGCTCCAGCTCGAAGCGGTCCGCATCAGTTTCCGTCGCCTGCGCGATCGCATCCCGGCCCTGACAAAGCTGGCCGATCGGCAGGGTGTGGACACTATCGACCGTATCGAGGACATCCTGCCGGTCTGCTTCGATCACCGCGTCCTCAAGAACTACCCGATCCAGATCATCGAGAACCGCGACTTCGCGAAGCTGACGAAGTGGCTCGACAAGCTCACCGCGCATGACCTAACGCGCATCGACCTGACAGGGCTGACGACGATCGAGGAATGGCTCGGACGTCTCGAAGCCTTCGGCATGCTCGTCACCTATTCGAGCGGCACGACCGGCAAACTGTCGTTCGTACCGCGTTCGAAGGACGAGTTCGGGCCTTGGAAGTTCCACTTCTACAATGTCAACAAGGCCTCGCACGGCGTCGATCCGTGGACCGAGAAACTGCCGACCTTCTTCCCCGGCTATCGCGGCGGCTACCAGACGATGCTCAAGATGATGAGCATGTTCAACATGGAGATGGCTGGCGGGCCGGAGCACTATTACACGCTCTACGAAACCCATATTCCCGCCGACCTGATGGCGCTTTCCGGTCGGCTGCAAGCCGCCGAGGACAAGGGCGAGATCGCGAGCCTGGGCCTTGAGCCCGCGCTGCTGGAACAGCGCCAGAAAATGCTGGAACAGGGCCGCCGCCGCGAACAGGACATGGAAGCCTGGTTCAGCAAGCTGATCGAGCAGTTCAAGGGGCAGCGCGTGAAGATCGGCGGCACCTTCTCCGATCTGTATCGCGTCGCCAGGGCGGGCATGGACAAGGGCATCAAGTGCGAATTCGCGCCCGGGTCCGTGCTGCAGGGCGGCGGAGGCATGAAAGGCTACAAGGACGCGCCCGACGACTGGGAAGATCAGGTGAAGGACTTCTTCGGCATCGAGCGGATGGGCAACCAGTACGGCTTTTCGGAATGCATCGGCAACGCCCCGCTTTGCGATGCGGGCTATTTTCACCTTCCGCCCTATTCGGTCCCGCTGCTGATGGATGCGGATGGCAACGCCCTGCCCCGCGAAGGCGTGCAGAAGGGGCGGCTGGTGCTGGTCGATCCGATCCCGCAGTCCTACTGGGGCGGCTTCACCTCTGGCGACGAGGTCACGATCCACTGGGACGAGGATTGTCCCTGCGGCTGGCAGAGCCCGCGCGTCGGCAAGACCATCCGCCGCTTCGCCGAAAGCGAGGGCGGAGACGACAAGATCACCTGCGCCGGATCGCAGCAGGCCTATAATGAGTTCATGGAGTTCGTAGCGGGCGAAGCCTGAAGGAACGCATCGGGAGAGGAAAATGCCGGATAAGCCACTGGCGGGAAAGGTTGCGCTGGTTACCGGCGCGGGACGCGGAATCGGGCGCGAGATCGCGCTGCGTCTGGCGCGGGACGGGGCAAGCGTCATTGCTCATTACGCCCACAGCAAAGCGGGCGCCGAGCAGACCGTGGCGGACATCGAGGCGATGGGCGGCACGGCGGTCGCCTACCAGGCGGATATCGCGAAACGCCCGGACGTGATCGCCCTTTTCGAGCAGATCGACCGGAATCCGGGACGGATCGACATTGTCGTCAACAATTCCGGCGTCAGCTCCGGCGGGCTTCTTGCCGATCTAACCGACGACGATGTCGAGACGATCGTCGGCATCAACATGCTGGGGCCGCTGTACATCGCGAGCGAAGCCGCCAAGCGCTTGCCCGAGGGCGGCAGGATCATCAACTTCAGCTCCAGCGTCGCCAAGTTTCCGCTCGCCGGCGCCGGCCTTTATTCGGCGGCCAAGAAGGCGGTTGAAAGCTTCACCGAAAGCTGGGCGCGCGAACTCGGCGCACGGGGCATCACGGTCAACACGGTGATTCCCGGCGCTACCAGCCCGGGAATGATCGACGGGTCGCCGGAATATTACGATTTCTTCGCCGGCGCCTCGCCTTTCAAGCGTATCGGCAAGGCGGAGGAAATCGCCGCGGTCGTCGCTTTTCTGGCATCGCCCGAGGCAAGCTGGGTTACGGCCGGCAGTATTCTCGCTAATGGCGCGGCCAACACGTAGTTCTTTGGGAGAGTAATTCATGGCGGGCAAGGTAGCACTGGTCACCGGCGCGGCAGCCGGCATCGGCGCAGCATGCGCGAGGCGACTGGCGCAGGATGGCATCGCGATCGCCGTTCTAGATCTCGACGAGGCCCGCTGCGCGGACACGGTCGAGGCGATCAGGGCGGCGGGCGGTACGGCTGTCGCGCTGGGCGCCGACGTATCGGATCGCCAGCAGGTGCGGGCTGCGCTTGCCAAATGCCGCGAGGAGCTGGGTCCCATCACCATCCTGGTCAACAATGCCGGCGTGACCGACTTCACGCCGTTCGAGCAGATGACGGATGAGCGTTGGGACTTCATTTTCGCAGTCAACGTGCGCGGCCCTTTTATCGTTACCCAGGAAGTGCTGCCGGACATGAAGGCGGCCCACTGGGGCCGTATCGTGCACATCTCTTCCTCGAGCGCTCAGACCGGTGCCAGCAGCATGGTGCCCTATTCGTCGTCGAAAGGCGCGATTGTCACCATGACGCGATCGATGGCGCAGGAATTCGGCGGTTACGGCGTCACCGTCAACAATATCCCGCCGGGATCGGTGATGCACACGATCATGTCGGAAGCGAACAAGGAGCGCTTCCCTGTCTCCCCGGACAAGATGATCGAGGCCATGCCTGCCCGCCGCCTCGGCGAGCCCGAGGACATCGCCAATGCCTGTGCGTTCCTGTGCCTGGAGGCGAGCAGCTACATTACCGGGCAGACGCTCGGCGTGAACGGCGGCCGCGTGGTTTCCTAGGCTGGAGGGCTGGCGTCAGAAGTAGCGCGCGAGCTTGAAGTTCACGCGGTGACGCTCTGAGCGGTAGAAGTCGTAATTGGTGTCGATCTGCGAGTAGCGGTATTCGATCGAGGGCGAGAAGCCGGCCAAACGGAATTGCCGCAGGCCCAGATAGACGCGCCCCTGGTAGCGCCAGTCGGTGCGGTCATCGAACGAGAAGACGGTCTGGGGCTTGTCGTATTTCGAATAGCTGACGCCACCCGACAGGCCGGCATTGATACCGAACGGCAGCTCGCCGCCGATACCCGCGCTGAAACCGAAAGTCGTGTTCGAATAGGCATCCTCGTTCATGAACTCCCGTCGGGCATAGATGCTGCCTGACGCGATCGCCGATTTGGCGATGACCTGTTCATATGTCGCGTTCACGCCCAACTGCCACCCGTTGTATCCCGAGTTGACGGGAGATTCAGTGCGCCGTCCGTCGAGTTGCACGCCGAGCCGCTGCCCGCTGCTGAGATCGTGCTGCAGCGTAAGCTTCGAGCCGAACTGGCGCGTCACCAGCCTTCCGCCGTACCAGCGCATCAGCCCGACGCCCTGCGCTGTGACCCTGGTGTTGTTGTCCAGCGTCAATTCGGGCCCCGCCGCCAGCTGTACCGCATGGTCGTCGGCGTCCTTGCCCTCGTAGTTGACGAAGGAGGCGTCGGTATCGAAGACGAACGCCAGGTCTTCGGCTGCGGGAATGCGCAGGCTGGCATACATGCTGGCTGTCATGCCGACGCCGGACCGTGCCCGCGCTTCTTCGTTCAGCGTGACCGGCAGGCGGACGGGTCCGAAATTGACGTCGACCGTCTCCGCGTTGGTTGCCGAATTGATATTGCTGTCGGGGGCGAAACCGAAATCGAAACCGAAGCGCCACTTGCGGTTGCTGCGGATGATGGAGCGGACGTTGCTGATCTGCCGGGCGATGTCATCGGGCAGGTCTTCGTCGTCCTGTGCCAGCCGCAAGTGATAGTCGGCGGCAGTGAACTTGCCTTGCATGAGCAGGGCTCGCGCCAGCTCGAGCCGGACGCGGGTCTGGGCCGGATTGTCCTTGAGGATCGAGCGGAAGCGGGCCGTGGCCGTCTTCGGATCGCCTGTTTCGAGCGCGATCATGCCGCCGAGGAAATTGTACTGAAGCTCCAGCCCCGGCGCGCTCTGCAGCGCCGCGACGAAAGGCCGTGCCTCGTTGTATTTCTTTTCGACGACAAGCCGCTCGGCGATCGCCAGCAGCTGCGACGGCGAAAGGCGGAATTCGCATTTGCCGTGCACGCAGGTGGAAGCCGCGGGCGGCGTTGCGGCGGATATAGCGGGTGCGGGTACTTCGGCGATGGCCAGCTGGGGGACGCTCTCCTCGCCGCGCGCACTGTTCGCAAGCGCAAGGCTCGCCATCACCGAGGCAATGGCGGTGAAGCGTTTCAGCGCCGGCGGCATTACTTCACGCCGACGAATGCACCGAGAATGTCGATCCGCTCGTCCGGAGTGCCGCCGACGATCCTGAAGCCGCCACCGGCCTCCTCGCCGTTGGGGCCGTAGAACGCACCGTCGATGGTCGATCCGGCGATCGCCACGTCGTGGCGGTCACCGCCCGGATTGGTGAAGTAGGCGCTGTCGAACTGGCCCTTGAACCCACCGAAATTGATGAGATTGATCAGGCCTTCGGCGGAAGCGTTGAACGTGGCGCCGGCGGAAAGCACCGTGTCCGGCGAACTGGTGTAATAGTCCAGCTGCGGCGCGAGCACCGTGCCGATCAGCGCAAGTTCGAACGAATCGTCGGCGAAATTGACGTCCAGCGTGGAGGAGCCTTCGATCCACTGGAAGAAGCTCGGCAGCACGGCCGAACCGGCGGAACTCTGGCCGTCCAGGGTTGGATTGAAGATCATCGAGGCCAGCATCGAGCCCTGGTACGAGCCGGTGCCGGTGGTCGGGACGGCATCGCTCAAGGTCGTTTCGCCATAGGCGAAGGCGCCGCGCTCAAGATGCCAGTTGGTCGTTTCGAACGTATCCGTGCCGGCGGTCGATTCGGAGAACGTCAGCGCATTGCGGACATAGCCGGCAAAGGTCACATATTGCGTTTCCGCACCGGGCCTGAGGACGAACAGGCTCGCGGCCTGGTAGGAACTGCCGGTCTCGCCCGTAGGAGGATTGTCGTTGTCCCCTGGGTTGATGAAGCCGCTGCCGCTTTCACGATAAGGCGACAACGGATTGCCGTCGCCGGCCTGATAATATTCGATATTGCCGTTGCTCAGCTCCGGCGTTCCCCACTGCGGCTCAAGATTGCCGCCGAAATCGGTTCTGCTGGCAGGGTCCTGGAAGCGCGTTCGGGCCGCGGCGCCGGAAAGCGGGTCCTGAACCTCCAGAGTGTAGACGGCGTCGGCCGGGTCATAGGTGATCGAAATCGTCGAGTTTCGCACCGTTGTCGTCTTGCCGGCATAGATTTGGGCCTGCTGGTTGCAGCACCCGCGCGCGTCGGTCAGGTATTCGTAGACTTGGCTTCCGCCGACACCGACATAGGTCTTGGCATCGGTGGGATTGGCGAAAGTGTGCGGATCCGCGGCACCGCTGCCGCCGCCAGCTGCCGGTGGCGGTGCGCTAACAGTTTGCAGACCGCCTCCGCCGCAAGCGGCGAGCAGGGATGTGCTGGCAAGCAAGAGAATAGAACGCATGTCATGACCCCGGAGTTGTTCCGATGGGAATAGCTACTGCGTCAGGGTAAAAATGGAGTAAATTTGGCCTTGCGGTCACGATGCGCGATGCCGGCAAACGTTTGTCTCGCGGACGGATCGCGGCTTTTGCAGACTCGCAGCGCTGAACAGCTGCCGCGAGGTTTCGATTGACGCAAATCTTTGAAAAACTGGAGCGGGCGAAGAG
>JAGREL010000102.1 GCA_020446575.1 Novosphingobium sp.
TCAGCGTGGTCTTGCCCGCGTCGGGATGCGAGATGATGGCGAAGGTACGGCGGTTGGAGGTCATGTTCTTTCCGTGATGAAGTCGTCACCCCGGACTTGATCCGGGGTCCATGTCTCCCATCGCGCCTCAAATCTCGGAGGCGCGATGGATGCTGAAACAAGTTCAGCATGACGAAGTGTCTAAATTCTAAGCATACCCCCAAGTTTCTCAGCCGCTCCGATAATCGAGATCGAAATCGCATGGAGTTCCGGCTCGGTATAAGCCTTTTCCTTGGGTTGCAGCGTGACTTCGATAGCCAGCGACTTCTGCCCGTCCGGTACGCCCTGCCCCCGGAAATCGTCGAACAGCCGTGCGGACACGATGTTCGCCTTGTCCGAATTCTTCACCGCGCGAACAAGGTCGCCCGCTGGCAGTTGCGCGTCCACGAGGAAGGCAAAGTCGCGCGTCACCGCCTGCAGGGCCGGCGGCGCATAGTGCGGCCGGGCGAAGGCGGCGGTGCCCTTCTTTCCCGGAATGGCATCGAGGAACAGCTCGGCGACGGCCACCGGCACGTCGATGTCGAACTGCTTCAACAGGCGCGGATGCAACATCCCAAAGCGGGCCAGCACGTTCTTGGGGCCCAGCCGCAGCGTCGCCGACTGGCCAGGATGGAACTGTGGACCCGCCTCTCCCATCACCTGCAGATTGTCGACCGGCGCTCCGGCTTCGCCGAGCAACGCCAGCGCTTCAGCCTTGGCATCGTAGGCGTCGAAATCGACGGGCTTGCCGGTCGCCCAGCCGCGCGAAGTCTTCTCACCGGCCAGCACCACCGCCAGCGAAAGCCGTTCGTCGCTCGCCCCGCCCTCGCCGCGCAGATAACGGCGGCCGACTTCGAACAACCGCAGCCCAGCCGCACCGCGATCGATATTGCGTTTCACCGCCGACAACAGGCCGGGAACAAGCGAAGGCCGCATCGCCTTCATGTCCTCGCTGATCGGATTGGCGAGTATCCATAAGCCACTCCGCTCACCCTGAGGAGCCGCATCAGCGGCGTCTCGAAGGGCCGCAAAGGCCTGCGCCTCTTCCACGGGCAGAAAGGACCAGGTCACCGCCTCGTGATTGCCCCGTGCCGCCGCGGCCCGGCGCACTCGGCGTTCGAGCTTCTGCGCCGGCGTGGCCGTGGGCCTGGCGACACCGTCCGCGCGTGGGAGGGGCACGCTTTCGATATTGTCCAGGCCGTGAATGCGGATCACTTCCTCGACGATATCGGGCGCGGCGTCGATATCGGGCCGCCAGCCGGGCACGATGACGTTCCAGTTCCCATCCGCCGCGAAGCCCAACGCGGCAAGAATCAGCTTCTGCCGGTCCTCGGGCACAGCGACACCGCCCAGCGAAGCTGCCAGCGACGGATCATAGGCAACCGTCTTCGGCTCGGCGGGCGGAGAACCTGCCCGAACCGCCTCGGACGCCTCGCCACCGCAGATTTCCAGAATCAGCCGCGTCAGCAAATCGAGCCCGGTATCGAGAAAGGCCGGATCGACGCCGCGTTCGAAGCGCTGGCGCGCGTCCGAAGTCAGATTGAGCTTGCGCCCGGTGGCGGCAATCCGCACCGGATCGAAATAGGCAATCTCGAGCAGCACGTCGCTGGTCGTTTCGGTGCAACCTGAATCCTCGCCGCCCATGATGCCGGCAATGTCATGCACGCCCGCCTCATCGGCGATCACCGTCATCTCGGGATCGAGCGCGTATTCCTTCTCGTTGAGCGCAAGGACCGTCTCGCCATCCTTCGCCCGCCGCGCGACGACCGCTCCGGTCAGCTTCGCGCAGTCATAGGCGTGGGCGGGACGGCCATAGGTCAGCATCACGTAATTGGTGATGTCGACCAGCGCCGAGATCGGCCGCTGGCCCGCACTTTGCAGCCGCGCCTGCATCCAGTCGGGCGATGTGCCGTTGGTCACGCCCTTGATTACGCGTCCGAAGAAGGCCGGACAGCCTTCGGGATCATCGGTGCGGATTTCGGTCGGGCAGGGATAGCTTCCCGCGACCGGCTCCACTGCAATCGGCTTGAGCTTGCCCAGACCGGCAGCCGCAAGATCGCGGGCGATGCCATAGACGCCCATGCAGTCCGGCCGGTTGGGCGTGATGGCAATGTCGAACACCGGATCGGCGTCGTGATAATCGGCAAAGGTCGTGCCGACCGGCGCGTCATCCGGAAGTTCGATAATGCCTTCGTGATCGTCGCCGAGTTCCAGCTCGCGGGTCGAGCACATCATGCCGTTCGATTCGACGCCGCGAATGGCGGATTTCTTCAGCTCCATGCCGTTCGACGGCACGATTGCACCGGGCAGCCCCAGCACGCCGACGAGCCCGGCCCGCGCATTGGGCGCACCGCACACGACCTGCAGCGGCTGGCCGTCTCCGGGATCGACCGTCAGCACCTGCAACTTGTCGGC
>JAGREL010000103.1 GCA_020446575.1 Novosphingobium sp.
ACAACTGGCAGGCCATGTCGTACAACCCGCAGACCGGGCTGGTCTACATCCCCTACATGCAGCTTGGCATGAGTTTCATGAAGGCGCCGGGCACTTTTCTGGGCGTATCCATGGGGCCGGCCAAGACTGACGACCCCCATGAAGGCAAGGGTGCGCTGATCGCCTGGGACCCGGTGAAACAGGAGCCGCGCTGGACCGTCTGGCACGACTGGATGTGGAACGGGGGCACGCTTTCAACCCAGGGCAACCTCGTGTTCCAGGGCACCGCCGATGGCTGGCTGACTGCCTATGATGCGGAAGACGGCGACGTGCTGTGGCGCTTCAACGCCGGTCTCGGGATCATAGCGCCGCCGATCTCCTATAGCTGGAAAGGCACGCAATACATTTCGCTGCTGGTCGGATGGGCCGGCGCGAAAGGCACGCCGCCGACCGGCTGGCGCTACAACGCCCAGCCGCGCCGACTCCTGACTTTCAAACTGGGCGGCGACGCGAAATTGCCGGAAACGGCACCTTATGACGAGACGGTTCACCCACTCGACGATCCCGAAATCGTACTCGATCCGGCGGAAGTGGCTGCGGGCGACAGGCTGTTCCACAAGGACATGATAGGCTGCGACAATTGCCATGGACCGGCAGCCAGATCGGCGGGTGCGCCGGCGCCGGACCTGCGTGAATCCCCGATCGCGTTCGACAGGGATGCCTTGTGGAGCGTGCTCCACGAAGGCGCGTTGTTATCCAGGGGTATGCCGCGTTACGAGCACTTCAGCCGCAAGCAGGTCGATCAGCTCTACAGTTTCATCCGTGCTCAGGCGCGAGCGGAACTGGAACGACAGAAGACCGGCACTCAACCGGAGGGAACCGAGGCGAACAGACGCTCGATATCCGGCGGATAGGCGAGGTTCGTCCCCGGCGTGAGAACGGCCGCAGAACCCGCGGCCATGCCGAAACGGAAAGCATCGACCGCGTCCCAATCGCGAGCCAGCGCATGAACCATGGCGGCAAGGAAGCTGTCGCCGGCTCCCACCGCGCTCTTCGCTTCGACGTCGATGGCAGGCAAGTGCAGCGTGCCTTCCTTGCTGGCGAGCACGGCGCCGCGATGGCCCATGGTCACAGCGACCATTTCGGCCTGCCCCCTTTCGACGATCGCCAATGCTTCTTCGCCAACTTCTTCGGGTGCTTCCAATTCGCGTCCCACCAGCTGGCGGAACTCGCCGAGACTTGGCTTGATCAGGAGAAGGCCGCCGCCCGCCAGCCCTTCGCGAAGCGCCTCTCCCGATGAATCCAGCACCACGCCGATATCGCGGGCCCGCGCGATTTCAGCCGCCCGCGCATAGAAGTCGGCGGGAACGCCCGGCGGGAGCGAGCCGCTGGCGACGAGGTAATCGCATTCGAGCTGGCCAATCCGGTCGAGGCATTGCTGCCATTCGTCTGGCGCGACAGTCGGTCCGGGAGGAACGAAGCGATATTCCCTGCCGCTTTCGCGCTCGTACACGGCGGTGGAAAGGCGAGTGGGCTCCCGGATCGCAATCCGCATCCGCACCAGCTGATGCAAGTCGACGAGCCCGTCCAGCGCCGGCCCTGTGGGGCCGCCCGACAGATAGATGCAGCGCGCATTGCCCCCAAGCCGGACGAACACACGGGCGACATTGATGCCGCCCCCGCCCGGCGCATAGCACTCGCCGCTGGTCCGCATCTTGCGCGTGTGGAACACGCTCTCGACTTCATAGGCCACGTCGATCGTGGGATTCATCGTCAGCGTGGCAATACTTTTCATATGCGGGTCCCGGATCTCCACAGTGGCGCGACCTGCCGCCCGTGAACGCAGTTCAGAGGCAGCACGGCCCGTCGTTCCCTATCCCCGACGCGTGACATCGCAAAGACCGGAATGTGATGACGGCCGGGCCAGCTGACGACCCGGCCGTGCTGGTAATCCACCGGTGCAAGCTGGTTGGGGGAAATCATCCTGCACCGGCGGAAACGGCGGCTATTTCTTGCCGCCAATCGGGATCGACTTGGGCTTCTTCTCCTCGGCTGCGGCACGCGGCACCGTGACCTTGAGCAGGCCCTTTTCGAGATGCGCCTGGGCCTTTTCGGCATCTGCCTCGAAAGGCAGCGCGAACCGGCGCATGAAAGTGCCCTGGCTGCGCTCGACGAGATGGTAGTGCTTGTCGTCGTCCTTCTCCTCACGCTCGTCCTTGTGCTCTGCCTTGATGGTGAGCACGCCGTCATGGATGTCGAGCGAGACGTCCTTCTCGTCGAAGCCGGGCAGTTCGGCGGTCAGCTCAAGTCCCGCCTCGGTCTCCGCAACGTCGACCTTGGGGACAAGGAAACCGCCCTTTTCGGTCGAGAAAGCGGCGGGAAGCCCGCGTCCGAAGTCTTCGAGCAAGCGGTCCATCTCATCACGGAAACCGGAGAAGGGATCGTAGTTGCCCCTCGCGAGGGCTCCACGCCGCATCGGGATTAACGAACGAAAATCAGCCATTTCATGTCTCCTCAAATTACAACCTTATTCATAACATGTGCAAAAGAAACATGCATTGATTGCGATCAAATTTGCCTGACTCACCGCCGATTCCATTGGCGAAATCCGGCGTCCCGTTTGGACTGGCCAAGCGGGGCAAATTGCGTCACCATTTGCACAGCAACAGCCAGTCAGGGCGAAAGGGAGAGCGAGCCATGCGGTTTCGCCCATTGCATCCGGATTTTGGAGCCGAAGTCCTGGATTTCAATATCCAGACCGGCGGTACGCCGGAAGAAATCGAGCAACTGCGGCGTGCCTATGATGAATACAGCATGCTGCTGTTTCGCGGCGGCGACCGGCTGGCGCCCGAACGCCAGGTCGAGATCACCGGCTGGTTCGGGCCGCCCTCACCGGTCGACAACACCGGCAAGGGCGATTTCGTCTCCGTCCTGCACAACAGGGACATGGCCGGGAGCATGCAGATCCCGTTCCATTCGGACCTCACCTATACAGAGGATCCGATCCGGGCGATCTGCCTTCAGGCCATCGAACTGCCCGACAAGCCGACCTCAACCACCTATGTCAGCGGAACCGCCGCCTGGTACAGCCTTCCACCCGAGCTGCAGGAGCAACTTGCCGGCTTGACTCTGCAGCACTTCTACCAGTCGCGCGTCCCCGATTACGACTGGCCAGACTTCATCGCCGAACACCCGCTCCGTTTCGTCCACCCGCGCACGGGAAGGCCCATCCTGTTCGCTACCGAGCACCACGCGCATCGCATCCTCGAACTCGACGAGGAGGAGAGCCAGTCGCTGATCGAGAAGCTGTGCACCTATCTCTATGCGTCCGAGCGAAAGTACGAGCATGTCTGGCAGCTCAATGACCTTCTGATGTGGGACAACCTCGTCCTCCAGCACGCCCGCACCGAATATTCCGATCCCGGCGAAGGCTATCGCGGCCTGCAGCGCGTTGCGCTCAGCAACCTAACGCTGCAGGATACAATCGATATGGCGCGGGCGCGGCAGGCGGCCTAGCTTCTCAGCTCGCCTTGGCCTTGTCGAAGTCTGCCGCAGCGTCGAAGGCTTCGAGCACCTGTGCGACCATGCCCCTTTCGAAACCCACACGGTGAGTCGGATCCGTAACGATAACCGCGCGGTTGGCGCGGATTGACTCGATTACCATGTCGGCCGCTTCCAAAGCCGGGCGGCTTTGCGCGTGGCCGTGCTCGCCTGCGCCGGCCGGTAGAGAGACTTCACCCTGCTGCGCGCCGCCATACCGGGCAGGACGGTAGAGCGGTGAATCGGTGATGCGGCTTTCGACTGCACTCGGACAGAGCACCGAAGCGCCGACGCCGTGCTTCTCCAGATCGGAACGCAGGCTCAGGATGAAACCGATGATGCCCGCCTTGGCGGCGCAATAGGGCGCATGACGACCAATGAAGGGCGCCAGCAATCCGGCCACCGAGGCCGTCGCGACGATGTGCCCCTCGCGCGCCGCGATCATGTCGGGCACAAAGGCCTGGACGCAGTGAACCACTCCGTAGAGGCTGACGTCTATCACCCAGTCGACGTCCTCGTCCGACATGTCGGTGAGTTCCTCGAACATGGTGACGCCGGCATTGGCGATCAGCAGTGAAACCGGTCCCAGCTCGCGGTTGGCCTGCTGCTTCATCTCGGCTACCGAAGCGCGGTCGCTGACGTCGCAGGCGATCGCCACGGCCCGGCCGCCTGACCGGACGATCTCGTCCACGACCGACCCGGCGTTGGCTTCCATGATGTCGGCGATGGCGACAGCGGCGCCTTCCTGCGCAAGCGCCAACGCGATACCCTGCCCGATTCCGCTTCCCCCGCCGGTGACGACGGCGACCTTGCCGGACACGTCCATTTCCCTCTCCTCTTTCCGTTCCTTCCCGATGCTGCCGGTGAACGCCGGCGGGCGCAATATCATCGGAGGGGACGGATCGGGACGCTTGCGGTATGATGCAAGGACACAAAACGAGAGAGAACGGGAGCCTGACAATGCCTCAGCCGGAAATGCCGCAGAAGACGCCCTATGCCATCGAGATCGAAGCGGGAAAGAACTACTGGTGGTGCTCCTGCGGCAAGAGCAAGAACCAGCCGTTCTGCGACGCATCGCATCGGGGCAGCGAGTTCGCTCCGCTCCAGTATACGGCGGAGAAGGATGGCACCGTCTATTTTTGCGGCTGCAAGCACAGCGCCAACGGCGCGCTTTGCGACGCGACCCACAGAAACCTTTAGGCCCGGCAGCGTGCCCCTGGAGGCGGCTGTCGCGGCAAGGGGCCGGATCACCCGCCCGCTCCACGTGCAGCCGCCGGTTAATGCGGACATCGCCGCCTAGCCCTTGAGGAGCATCGCCGCCTCGTTGAGCTTGGTCCGGTCATGTCCGACCTTGCGAATGAGATCGCGGGCCTGCTGCCGGGTCAGTCCGTGCTTTCGCGCGAAATAGGTCACCTCGTACCCATGACCCGCATATGTGCGGATGCAACTTCCATTGCTTCGCTTGGACTTGATGTCGCTCATCGTGTCACCTCCTTTCGATGTTCGATCGATGAGGCGCTTATTGCCGCCGGTCGGAGGAAGGTCTGTGAACATTTACACGGTAGCGATGTGATTTTTCGCACTGCCGGCATTCATCCGCCGGAAAGAGTGGCCGGGCAGCCAGTCGCCACTCGGGCAGGGAGTCGGTATCCAGCCCGTTGCCCCGGCTAGTCCCAGGTGCCTTCGGTATTTCTGAGAATGAAGGCAGCGTTGCCTTCGGTCAGCGCGCGCCGGTCCGGATTGGTGAGCTGGGCGAAACCCTCCGCCATCTCCGGCATGACGAAAACCGGACCGTTCGCGATATTTTCGAGCGTCAGCTTCGCGACCCATTCGGACTCTACGCCCTCGCCACGCTTGTAGACGATGCCGAGCCGTTCCATCGCCGGCGTATTGGTCGACCCGACCACGACATGCAGAACGTCGACACCGTGCTGCTTGAGTTCCCACCACAGGCCTTCGGAGAAAATCTGCGAAAACGCCTTGGCACCCGAATAGGTGATCACGCTGGGGCTGCCGGCAACGCCCGCGAGCGAGCCCATCAGGACGATGCCGCCCTTGCCCCGATCCGCCATCCTGCGACCGAAATGATGGGCAAGCGTGGTCTGGCCGACGACATTGAGGCGAATGACCTGGTTCACGTCCTCCAGCGACCATTCGATGAACGGGCCGGTGCGCAGCGAGGCTCCGGCATTGTAGACCAGCAGGCCGACTTCGATGTCATCGGTGACTTCCCGGATCCGGTCCAGCATGTCGGGCGCGGTCATGTCCAGCGAGAGGGTACGCGCCTCGGCGCCGAGATTGCGGACCTCTTGCGCAACCTGCTCGAGCGGCTCCGGCTTGCGCGCGATAAGCACGCTGTTGATGCCGCTTCCGGCCAGCTCCCGGGCGATGCAGGCTCCGATCCCTTCCGAGCCACCGGGAATCACCGCCCAGGGGCCGTATTTGCCGCGATCTATGTTCACTTACCCCTCCCGCAAGGCATTGCCGGGCCGGACCGGGAGCAGGCCCGGCCCGGCGTGGCTGCCTCAGAAATTGGCGGTCGCCTCGATCCCGACAATCCGCGGGTCGCCCCAGATCAGGATGGTGCCATAGCTGGCGCTGGAATTGCCAAAGGTCGTGTAGCCTTCATCGAACAGGTTCTTGGCAAAAACCGCCAGTTCCCATTTGTCGTCCGTCGTCTTGACGCCCAGCCGTGCATTGACGAGCCAGTAGCTCGGTCCGACGGAGTCGGGCAGGAAGGCGTTGCCAGCCTGCTGCCAGAGTATCTCGCTCGTGTACGAAGCGAGCACGTTGCCGACGACGCGCCAGTCATCGCTGACCGGATGATCGACATCGGCGTGGAAGGAAAGCTGCCACTCGGGTGAGTTGATCATTCGCCTTCCGCTCAGGTCGAAGTCTTCGAGCACCGGGTTGTTGAGAACCTTGAAGTCCTTGTACTTGGCGTTGAGATAGCCTGCCGAAGCTCCGACCGTCAGCGGATCGGCGACCTTGGCAGTTACGCCGGCTTCAGCCCCATAGGTCCGTGCGGAACCGGCATTGACCACGGCAATCGACACCAGGGGAAATTCGGGCCGCGCGTGGGCCGCAACCTGGACGTTCTTGTAGTCATTGTAGAAGACCGCAGCAGTGAACTGCACTCGGCCACCGGCCAGCGGAGTGCGTATGCCGGCTTCGAAAGTGTCGATAGTCTCGCCCTTGAACACGCCGCCCTGGGTGAAGGGATCAGGGAAGATCGTCACCGGCACAACCGGCACGATACCCCCAGCCTTGAAGCCCCGCGCCCAGCGGGCATAAACGTTGCCACCACTCGCCAGAGTATATTTCAGCGTCGCCGAGGGGAGGAACTTCTCTTCCTTCAGGTTGAAGGGGTCCTCCGATCCGGTGATGCCGTTGAACGAGAGCGCATTGTTCTTCTCGTGGATGTACCGGCCCGACACGGTAAGATTGAGATTCTCGGTCAGATCGTAGCCGAGCTGCAGATAGGCCGACCAGTTCTTGACCGTGTACCGCCCGCTGCCTGACGGGATGAACAACGCGACCGGATCAAGGATAGTGGTTTCCAGGCCCCCATTGAACTTGGCCTCGAGATAGGATGCGCCGGCAATATAGCTGAGCGGCCCATCAATGTTCGAGACGGCGCGAAGCTCCTGGTAGAAGGTCTGCTTGTCGATGATGACCCGCGCCGCCAGGAAATTGAACGGCGTGGCGCCCAGCTCGGTCAGGAAGCGGCTCTTGTTCTTGCGGAATGCAGTGATCGACGTCAGGTCGACGCCGGGCAATTCCAGAACCGCAGTGCCGGAAACGCCATAGTCCTTGAGGCGGACGTAGCCCTGGGCGCGCTGCGCGGTGGTGAATTTCTCGGTCACCGGGACGGCAAAAGCCGAAAGGGCAGGCGTCGTGTCGGCACCGATGATGCTCTTGAAAAAACCCGACAATGCGCCAACGGCGTAATCCGGCGTGGTATTGTACACGCCGTTGCCGTTGTCATCGTCCTTCTGGCTGTAATCGCCGGCGATGGTGATCTTGAGCGTATCGGTCGGCTTGACCATGACCTTGCCCGAAACCGCCCAGAAGTCTTCGTTGACGTAGCCGCTCTGGGACAGGAGGGCCGAATTCATGACGGCTGCAGTCTGTTCCGGCGTGCCGAGGAAGGATGCCGTGCCGGGGCCCGCAACATCGTTCACCGCGAACATGTCGGGCGTGTAGACCGGTCCGTTGGCGACAATGTTCTTGATGTAGTGATCGTGCTTGCGCACTTCGGCGGCGAGCGTCATCGCCGCCCTTTCCCCCAGCGGGATATTCGCGAACGCCGACCCCTGGATCGTATCCTTTTCGCCGTAGCTGAAACGGAATTTGGCTGACAGCGTCTCCGGGTCCGGCTGGCGGGTGATGATGTTGACCGCGCCGCCGGTGGCGTTGCGGCCATAGAGAGCGCCCGGTGCGCCCTTGATCACCTCGACGCGTTCGACATCGACAAAATTGTTGACCAGCGTACCGAACACGCGCGGCACATCGTCGATGAAGGTCGCCACGCTCGGGTCGGCGCCGACGAAAATGGAATTGCCGACGCCACGGATGAACATCTGGTTGTATCCGGACGAATTGGATGGCGCGAAACCGGGCGTGGTCAGTTGCAGGTCGCTCATCTGGCGGATGCCGGAATTTGACAGCTGGTCACCGCTCAGCGCCTGGATCGACAGCGGCACGTCCAGCACGCTTTGCGCCTGACGCTGCGCGGTCACGACGATCTCGTCGACGCCTCGGCCAGTCGCTTCGCCGTTGGCGTCCTGTGCGAGGGCTGCGGTCGAAAGCAGCGATGCCGCGGCAAGTGCGGTCGTGGCAAAAAACAGCGATTTCCTGATAGTTTTCATCGTTTTCCCTCCCGGATTGACTCCCGGTCCCTGACTTGGGCCGTTGTTTGTCCATCGAACCGCGAGTCTTTGACGCAATGCGGCTCGCGCAATTTATTCCATTCGCAAAACCGTCACCAGAGACTGAAGAGGAATGTGTCGATGGTGGTGTTTATTGGCAACACACCGGATTTACCGGTCAAACCGCTGCTGCCTCCGGCATGGCGGCGCGATGCAAGGGCGCTTCCATCTTGTGCAGTTCGGGCAGCACCTCCTCGGCAAAAAGCCGGATGCTGTTCACCGCTTCGTCATGCGGCATGTGGCCGAAGTGCGGGACGATGGTGATTTCCTGGAAGGAGCAGGCCTTCTGCGCTGCCCTGATCTTTTCATAGACCGTCTGGGGCGTGCCGATCATCAGGTTCGAGGCATGATAGCCCGGCAGCTTCTTCTCGCCCTCCACCTTGCCAGAAACGGCTTCGGCCAGCAGCGCCGTCGCGCTTGCTTCACGCTCGGCATAGGCCTCGTACCCCTTCACTCCCTTGAAGTTGGAAGCGTCGGCGAAGCCGTAATGGATATTCACGTCCATGTTGGCCCGCGCGATCCATTCGTTCGAGCACTGCGCCTGCGCCTCGTCCGGCACGCAATACATGAACAGGACGTTCTTGGGCTGGCACGGCGGCAGACCTTCCTCGGCACGGAAGGTGTTGACCTTCTTCACTTCGAGCCCGGCCGCCTCGATCGGCTTGTTGCCGACGAACAGCGGGACCATGCCGCGCCGCGAGAGGATTTCCAGCGATTCCGGCGTCGCCGAGGAGCCGAAGAAGCGCTTGTGCAGATCCCTGCTCTTCGGCGCGGGCCGGATCGAGGTTTCCGGAATCCGGAAGATCTCCCCTTCGTAGGAAAAGCGCTCTTGCGTGAAGGCGAGTTCAAGGATCTCGAGCGTCTCGTTGAAGCGCTGGCGGCTCTGCTCGCGCGGGATGCCCAGCGCCTCGAATTCCGATTTGGCGACGCCGCGACCCAGCCCGATCGTGGTATAGCGGCCGTTCGACAGTATATCGAGATAGGCGATCTGGTGCGCCAGCCGGATCGGGTGCCACCAGGGCGCCACGACAACGAAGGTGCCGAAGGAAATTCGCTCGGTCCGTCCGGCGAAATAGCTCAGCATCTGGATTGGATTGGGTGACATCCCATAAGGCGTGCCGCAGTGATCCGGTGTCCAGATGCCGTCGAAGCCCAGCGGCTCGGCCATGTCGCCGATCGCGAGCGTCGATTCGACGAATCTCCAGTCGGGCTCGGCGGGCGGATGGGTGAAATCGCCGGCGAGAACCCGGTCCCAGTCGAGCGAATTGTGCGAGGCAAGGCCGAGATTGACTTTCATGGCGGTAGCTCCCGCTACATGATCGTCTTTCCCGCGAAAGCGGGAACCCATATCCGCAACGTTCTTCTCGGAGCCGCGCTAGGAGCTGGATTCCCGCTTTCGCTGGGATGACGAAAATGGGTGATGACCAAACCTCACTCCTCCTCGAGCAGGCTGGGCGCGCCCCTTCCGTCCATGAAATTGGCCAGATTGCGGTGCAGGTTGATGACCTTCTGCTCCTGGTGCGGATTGGGCAGCGGTCCGCGGAACCCGCTGGACTTCATGCCCTTCTGGACGAATTCCATGTTGGAGAAGTCCTGCGCGAGCACCGAGCCCCAGTTCTCGCCGGTCGGCTCGGCATAGACCCATTCGGTCTCCGGCTCCTCGCCTTCGGGGAAGCGTTCCAGCGCATAGCTTTCGAAGATGCACTTGTCCGGATCGTCGCCGTAGGGGCGCACGCGATAGCATAGCGCGAAAGTTACGCCGTGCAGGATGTTCTGGTTGGGAAACAGGCCCCAGGCCAGACCCGATTCCTGCATGATCTCCGGCGGGACTTCCGGCCAGATCACGCCGCGCGCGGCATCGTCCTTCTTGGCCGAGGCCATCCAGTGGGCGATGATCTCTGCCGGCGGCGTATCCTCCGGAAGTTCGTCGACAAGCCGGCTCGCCGCATTCACCAGTGTCTCGGTCGAAGCGGCGAAGTTGACCGTCTCGTAGTTCTCGCGGATCAGTTCATAGGTCGAAACGCGCGCGTCGTCGCCCTTGCCGGCACGCGTCGTGCCCGCGCTTTCGCTCATCTTGAACTTCTCTTCGCGCGTGTCGTAGCTGCTCACGCTGTGCAGGCCGTACTGCTTCGAGAGCGCGTAGTAGTCGCCGTAGGCCAGCAGCTGCGTATGCGTTCCGGCCACATGGTAGGGTTCCAGGAACGCTTCGATCGCAACCTTCCAATTGCACGGATAGATCGCCCACTGGCGCCACTTGTAGCGCATCTTTTCCACCTCGAAATGATCGAGGATTTCGCCGGCCCGGCCCATCCACTCTTTCAGCGGGACGCAGTCCGGGTCCATGTTGATGTAGATATAGCCGCCCCAGGTATCGACCTTGACCTCGGACAGGCAGGTGTTCTCAGGATTGAGGTAGCCCTTCCAGTCCTGCGGATCGAGGATGAAGGTGTTGTTGCCGTCGAGGTCGTAAGTCCAGCCGTGGAAGCCGCAGATGAAGTTCTTGCGGTTGTTGCCGCGCACGTCGTGCACCTTGCCGGGAAGCATGTCGGGCACATCGATCAGCTGACGGCCGCGATGCGGGCAGACGTTGTGGAACGCCTTGAGCGTGCCGTCGTCCTTGCGCAGGACGATGACCGATTCCTCGGCGACATTGTAAGTCATCCAGTCACCGGGATTGGGCAGATCGGTCTCGCGCTCGACCATCTGCCAGACCCTGGGCCAGAGCAGCTTCTTCTCCGCCTCGAGATATTCCTTCGAGAGAAACGCTTCGGTGGGATAGGTGACGAGCTTCTCGTCATCCATGTCCTTCGCGGTAATGTTGTCGATGCCGAACTTCTCAGGCTTGTTCACAATCAGTCTCCCGTCTCCCGGATGCCGCCGCCGGTCGGGCAGCCCGGGAATGCAATGAATCCAACACTGCTGTACATTAGCTCAATCCCCGGCCGCATGGAATATCGCTCCGTCAGTCGCCTGAAATCGTGCGGACATAGGCCGCGACATCGATCACGTCCTGCTCGCCCAGCGTGGCGGGAAAGAGCTTGGGCATGCCCGATCCTGGCTGCTTGATGAAGGCCACGGCCTGATCCTGGGTATAGCGCCCGGCGATCCCCTTCAGCGGCGGTCCGGCCCCGCCCTGCCCCTGCGCGCCGTGGCAGACCGCGCAGCTGGCGCGATAGACCGAGCGGCCATGCGCGACGTCGGCCGCAGCGACAGCTCCCGCCGTCGCAGTTTCGGGCACGCTGTAGATGATCATCGTCGGTATGCCGGTCGCGCCCGTCCATGACGAACGCGAGATGTTGCCGGAGCTGACCGCCAGATACTGCCGGCCGCGAATGCGATAAGTGATGATGCCGCCGGCAATCGCGCCGCCGGTGTCGACCTTGTGCATGACCTTCCCGTCCGACGTGCGGAAGGCATAAAGCAGGCCCGACGTGTCGCCGGCGAAAGTGATCCCGCCCGCGGTAGGCGTGACCGCACCAATCACCGGGGCGGGCGTTTCGTACTTCCACCGGACCTTCCCGGTCTTCGCATCCAAGGCCATGATCCAGCCCGTTGCCTTGGAATCGCCGCGTTCCATCCTGCCGCCGAGATAGGGCTGGCCGGGAACGTGGGGGCCGTATTTCATCCTCGTGAGGTAATAGCACCAGTCGACCGAGCCCACGACCAGCAGCCCGGCTTTCGGATCGTAGCCGGGCGAACTGTATTCGACACCGCCCTTGGCACCCGGACACACGCGCACGCCCTCGAAAGTCGGAAGCGCGTCGAAATTCTCCATGGTGGTGACCGCCTGCTTCCAGACCAGCCGGTGGCTCTTGCGGTCGACCATGTAGACGTGGCCGTCCTTCGAAGCCTGGGCGAGCAGTTTGCGCCCGCCCACCTCGATCAGGATTCCGGGGGGAGAGACGCCATAGTCGTGACTGTCGTTGGGCAGCGACTGGTAGTGCCAGAGATACTTGCCGGTGCGCGCATCGAGCACCACCGCCGAATTGGTGAAGAGATTGTCGCCCTTGCGGATATCGGGATCGAAAGCCGGTGCGGGATTGGCGACGGGTACGAACAGTTCGCCGGTTGCGGGATCGAGCGTGTAGGTCGACCAGGTGCCGCCGCCGCCGTGTTTCCAGCTGTCCCCAGGCCAGGTCTCGTTGCCGAACTCGCCGGGTCCGGGGATAAGGTTGAACGTCCACAGTTTCTCGCCGGTCTTCGCATCGAAAGCCATCATCCGGCCCCTGATGCCGAGATCGCCGGCAGCGATGCCGATGAACACCTTGCCGTCCCAAACCAGCGGCGCGGCGTTCATGTATTCGCCCTGTTTGGGATCTGCGCCCTTGACGCGCCACAGCTCATGGCCGGTCATCGCGTCATAGGCGACGAGCCGCCCGTCGCCGGTGCCGCGATAGAGCTTGCCGTCCCACTGGGCCGCGCCACGATTGGCGTTGTAGATCTCGCCTTCATCGTGAGGGTAGATCGCTTTCCAGACCACGTCGCAATTGGTCGGCTCGATCGCGATCGTCGCTTGCGCCGCAGTGACATAGAGCATGCCGTTGACCAGGATCGTGCCCGCCGAAAGCGGGCCGGGCCCGGAAAGGCGCACGCGGCACACTTCCTCGAGCTCGCCGACATTGGCCGTGTCGATCATCGAGAGGTCGCTGAAGCGCTTGCCGTCGATCGTACGGTTGTAGAAGGGCCAGTCGGTATCGCCCGGACCGGGCGGTGGGACCTGCGGCGGCAGTTCGGTTACGTCGAGATCCATCTGCTCGATCGCATCGGGATTGCTGGATAGCGGGGTATCGACCGAACCTCCCGGTACGGCGCTCGCCAGACCCGATACCAGCAGCGCGGTCAGCGCTCCTCCCGCCAGGAAACGCTTGCGAATCAATGCCACGTTCTGTGTCCCCCTATCCTGCTCTGCTGACATTCACCGGCACCGCCGACATGCGCGGCATGGCGTTGATCGGCTGCACGTCCTGATCGGCGGCGATCAGCAGATTGGTGTTGACTCCCGCGCCCTCGCTGTCCGGCAGGCCACCCCAGCAGTGAGCGATGGACACGACGCCGCGCCGCACTGCCTTGTCCGGCTGGGCGACGGCTTCGATCCGGCCGTGTTCGGACGCGATCGCTACCTTGTCCCCTGGCGCGATACCGAGAGTACGAAATTCGTCGGGATGCATGTAGGCCGGGTTCGTCGGGTCCTGCTTCAGCGTGCCCTGCAGGTTGTTTCCGAGCGTGTTCATCACCCGGTTCATCCGGCGGGAGATCAGCAGGTGGGAATGGCCGGCTCCCGGCCCCACTTCCCGTGCAAGGTCGGATGCGAGGAAATCGCGCAGCTCGGCCGCAACATCCTCGGGCATCGGGTGAAAGCGCCCGTCCGCGCCGGGCCGGGCCGGCTGCACGACATTGGACGGGTGGTCGTAGATCTGGCCGGCGGGATGCGCCTTAAGGTCTTCCTTGAGTTCGGCCAAGGTGACGCGCGCGCCTGCGGTCCGGATTTCGAGCATCTCGTCGGTCGTCGGCGGACGGTTGACCGACAGGTCGAGATCGACACCGTTGAACTTCAGCGGCAAGCCGAGCCGACTGGCAATGCCCCAGTAGAGATACCAGTCGTCGATCAGGTCGGAGCCTTCGGGCTGATCGATCACGGCGGGCGTGTACTGAGCCCAGCTCAGCACGCCGATGTTGAAACCGGGCACGGCGATCGGCAGGTCGGGCCGTTCGTACATCATCACCGGCGGCAGCACATAGTCGGCAAGCTGCGCGGTTGTCGACATGTAGGGGTCGACCACCACCAGCAGCTCCAGCGACTTCAGCGCCTCGACGGCCTTCCTCTGGTCGGGCAGGCAGGAGGCCGGATTGGAGCCGCTGACAAACAGGGCGCGCACCTGCCCTTCGCCCGGCGTGAGTATCTCCTCGGCCAACGTACTCGCCAGCCGGTCGAACCCGAGCATGCCGACGCCGCGAATCCGGCTCGGCGGAAAGTTCCGATAGCTGCGCGGCGGCGAAATGACTTCGGCATGGATCGGATCGGGCGGGTTGATCATGTCGACCACTGCTTTCTGTCCGGCCCGGCGGAAGCGCCCGCACACGATGTTGAGCGTGTCGACCAGATGCTGCGTCGTGTTCGAGAAGGCCGACATCGAAGGGCCCGTCGCGCAGAACGCGGCGCCCTTCTTGTTATCATGCGCGAAAAGCTTCGCGGCGGCATGGATCTGGCCCGGCTCGAGCCCGGCGATGCGCTCGACGAAGTCCGGCGCGAAGGGTTCGACAGCCTGCCTGAGCTCGAAAATCCGGTTCGCGCCGACATGCTCCGCGACGAACTCCGGATCCTCCCAGCCTTCGGACAGGATCGTGCGGATCATCGCGGCGGCAATCGCCGTGTCGCGGCCCGGCAGCGGCTGCAAATGGAGATCGGCAAGAGCCGCCGTCTCGGTCTCGCGCGGGTCGATGCAGATCAGCTGGAGCCCGCGCTTCCTTGCCCGCTTGAGGGTGCGCAGCGGATCGGGGCCCATGATCCCCATGGTCGAATGCGAGATGACCGGGTTGCAGCCGAAGAACAGCAGCACGTCCGACTGGTCGATGTCGTGCACGCCCGCCGCCCAGCCGCCCTGCCGCTCGAAGCTGACGAACTTGGCCGACTGGTCGATCGTGTTGACCGAATAGAACTGGTTCGAGCCCAGCGCGTGGAGGAAATCGAGCTGGATCATGTGGGTGGCGAACAGCGTGCCAGCCGTACCCTTGAACACCGCCGCCGCCTGCGGCCCATCGCGCTCGACGATGACGCGCAGCTTGTCCGCAATCTCGTCCAGCGCCTGCTCGCTGCCGATTTCGGCGAATGTTCCGTCCTGCTGGCGCTTGAGCGGCTTTAGCAGGCGCTGCGGCCCGTGGTGCATCTCCTCGGCCTGCAGGCCCTTGAAGCAGACATAGCCCCTGGACGTCGGATTGTCCTTGTCGCCCTTGACGGCAACGATACGGTCGGATTCCTCTTCGATCGTCAGCACCACGCCGCAATGCGCAGCGCAAATGCGGCAGAATGACCGTGCCTGTCTGGTCGCCATAGCCTCTCCCCGGGGCGTTTTTCGTCACCTTATACACATTGGCGCGCGGCGCAATTCGCGCCTGGCATATCGATTGCGCGACCAATCCCCGGCGCCACCGTCCGGCCTTCCTACACGCCGGACCCTCTCGACTACTGCAGCGCAATATGCTTGGATTTGAGTTTCGGCCGGCGGTCCGGACCAAGGAGGGAGAACGCATGCTGGGCGCAATGCAAGACTGGGAGCTTCGCGTATCCTTGCTGGCCGATCACGCGGCACGCGAATATGGCTCTCGCGAGATCGTCACGCGCTGGGCCGACGGCAGCGAAACCCGCACCGACTGGGCCGGCATTCGTCGCGATGCGCTGAAGATGGTGCAGGCCCTGCGCCGCCTCGGCATCGAGAAGGGCGACCGCGTCGCGACGCTGGGGATGAACCACAGCCCGCACCTCGTCACGTGGTACGGCGCGACCGGCGCTGGCAGCATACTGCACACGATCAACCCGCGCCTGTTCGACGACCAGCTCGACTACATCGCCAACCACGCCGAAGACCGCGTGCTGATCTACGATGCCTCGTTCCAGCCGATCATCGACCGGATGAAGCCGCGCTGGAAAACGATCGAGCACTATATCTGCTTCGATTCGGGCGAGCATGCGACGCCGTTCGACGAGTGGATCGGCGCCGAGGACGGCGATGCCGACTGGACCGAGGGCGACGAGCGCGATCCCTGCATGCTGTGCTACACCAGCGGGACGACCGGCAATCCCAAGGGCGTGCTGTTCGAGCACCGTTCCAACATGCTCCACACCTACGCGGCGATCATGCCGCAATGCCTTGATCTCGACGCCCGCTCAGTCGTGCTTCCGGTGGTGCCGATGTTCCACGCCAACAATTGGGGCTTTCCCTGGGCCGCGGCGGCGGTGGGCGCCAAGCTGGTCTATTGCGCCAACAACGACCCGGCGAATCTGTGCGACCTGATCGGCAAGGAGGGCGTGAACTACCTCGCCGGCGTGCCGACCGTCTGGCTCAGCCTGTGTCAGCATGTCGATGAAAAAGGCGAGGACCTGCCGCCGATCACTCATGCCCTGACCGGCGGTTCGGCCATGCCGCGCGCGATGGTCGAACGGCTGATGAAGGCCGGCATTCGCGTCGCCCAAGCCTGGGGCATGACCGAAACTTCGCCGATTTCCACGATCGCCTATGAGTCGTCCGACTGGGAGGATCTCGATCTCGACGCGAAGGTTTCCTTGAAAGCCAAGCAAGGCAAGGCCCTGTTCGGCGTCGAGCTGCGTACCGTCGATCTTGACGATCCAAGCAAGGTGCTGCCGCGCGACGGCAAGAGTTCCGGCGCGCTGCAAGTGCGCGGCCTCTGGGTGATCCGGCGCTATTTCAAGGCCGAGGAGGATGCGGCCGACGAAGACCAGTGGTTCGACACCGGCGATGTCGCGACGATCCACCCGGACGGCACGCTGCAGTTGACCGACCGCACCAAGGACGTGATCAAGTCGGGCGGCGAATGGATCAGCTCGGTCGAACTGGAAAACGCCGCCATCGCCCATCCCGCTGTCGCCGAAGCGGCGGCGATCGGCATTGCCCATCCCAAATGGGACGAGCGGCCGATCCTGGTGGTGGTCAGGAAGCCGGGCATGCATGTGACCGGAGAGGAGCTGCGAGGGCTGCTGGCCGACAAGGTCGCCAAATGGTGGCTGCCCGACGCAGTCGAATTCGTCGACGAGATCCCGCACACCGGCACGGGCAAGATCAGCAAGAAGGACCTGCGCGAACAGTTCGCCGACTATCGCCTGGCGGAGTGAGGGCGCTCTCGTCCAGCATTCCTCTCCTTCGTCATTCCCGCGAAAGCGGGAACCCAGCTCAAGAGTTGCGACTGGGTTCCCGCTTTCGCGGGAATGACGAATTAGTGGTGATGAGCTGTGTCACGTCCGCTACGGTTCATTTGCCGCAGGCACACGCAATCCTCCGCTGGCGATTGCGGAATTACGCCGGATAGGAAAGGCAGGCGGACGGGGTCGGCCGGCGCTTGGGTGTGGTGCCCGAGCCATACGGGTTGGCGTTGCGTGTCCTTGGTCTGCGAACGGCGGGCGAGCGGCACGTCTGGTCTCGCCTGCACGGCCCTGCGGTGCGATGGCGCTGGCGGGACGGGCTCGCGCTCTTGCCGCCTTGCGTCGGGGCATACCCCGAGGTTCCGGGCGGCCCCAGACAAAGTGCTGGAAATCCGGCCCTTCCACGCATCCATGATGGCGCCGGCCGCGCTGCGGGGGAACTGGAGCGAAGCGCTTTCACGCCCCCGCCCCGTCGCTGCGCCAGCCTGGTGCTGACGGCGCGAGCCTATAACCAATATGGTTAGTTATGTCAAGGTCGCAAAACCAGACCAGCGATCCACCAGCCCTAGAAGGGCGAAGGATTACCGTCTTGTCCCGAAGGACCGCCTTACGCCTCGGCTTCGACCGGGAACTTGATCGTTTCGGTATGCGCGTCCTGGATGAAGTCGCGGATCACCGGGTAGATGTGCTTCTGGAACTTCGATCCGGAAAACACGCCGTAGTGGCCGACGCCTTCCTGGATGTGATTCTTCTGCTTGTCCGAGGGAATGCCGCTGAACACATCGTGGGCCGCTTCGGTCTGGCCCGGCGGGCAGAAATTGTCGTTTTCGCCTTCGACCGTCAGCAGGGGCATGTCCGTCACCACGGTGAAGTCCACCGGCTTGCCTTCATATGTCATCTGACCGGTCGGAATGTGGTGCTCGACAAAGACCTTCTGCAGCGTGTCGAGGTAGAAATCCTCGGCCATGTCGAGCACGGCGAAATATTCGTCGTAGAAGTCGCGGAACTTCTGGAGCGCTTCGTCATCGCCCTTGAGCGAGTTTTTCACGAAGTTAAAATATTGTTTTATATGGGGTTTCGGGTTCAGCATGATGAACCCGGAAAGCTGGAAGAAACCCGGATAGACCTTGCGGCCGCTGCCAGGATAACCCTTCGGGATCGTGTGGATATTGTTCCTCTGGAACGCCCTGAGCGGGATCTTGTCGGCCAGCTTGTTGATGAAGATCGGGCTGACGCGCGTATCGACCGGACCGCCCATGAGAGTGAGACTGGCGGGAACGCATTCGGATTTGCGCTCGGCCAGCACGGCGCATGCCACCATGGCCGGCGGAGCCGCCTGGCACGTGGCGACGAGATGGGTGCCGGGCCCCAGCGTCTCGAGGAAATGGATGAGATGGGCGACATATTCGTCGAAGCCGAACCGGCCTTCCTCGGCAGGCACTTCGCGCGCGTCCTTCCAGTCGGTGATATAGGGATCGAAATCCCGCGCGAAACCGCGGATCGTGTCCTGCAGCAAGGTCGCGAAATGGCCGGACAGGGCCGCCGCGATCAGCACCTTCGGCTTGCCTTCCGCTTCCGGAACCTCGAAATTGAGCAGATCGGCAAAGGGCAGGCTTTCGACCACGCGTTCACTGAAGATCACATCGATATCGCCAAGATGCTCCCACACCTGATAGCGAGGCTTGCCGTAGTCCTTCATCGCCCTTGCAGGAAGCTCGCAGACGGTCGCGAGCGCCCGCATCGTATAGGTATCGCGCCATGGATTGCGCTCGTTCCGGGCCATGTGATGCCCGATATCCAGGAGCTTGGCCATCGGCCGGACGCTCCGGCGTACCGCTTCGTAGGCGCTGTAGATCAAGAGCGTTCCCCTAGGTTGTTTCGGACTTCACCGGACATTTATGCCGCAGTGCACAAAATACTACATATGGCCTGAACATGATATTCGCAATGCGCTAAAGTCCAGTCGATTCCCCCACAGTCATTTCGGGACACTCCCGGCGGGCGCCGCGCGGATGTCACTGCGTGACATATTCCCCTGGCGCATCGATCAACGGCGGGAATTGATTGCTGCCCAGCGATTTCGGGGCCGGAATCTGCTTGCCGCTGCGCTCCGCGCACCACTTGGCCCAGCTTTCCCACCAGCTTCCGGACGTTTTTTCGGCCTTTTCCAGCCACTTGTCCGGATCTTTCGGCTTGGCGGGGCCGATCCAGTGATAGGCCTTGGGATTACCCGGAGGATTGACCAGCGCCGCGACATGGCCGCCGTTGCTGAGTGCAAACACCGTGTCGCCGCCAAGGTGCCTGCGCGACTTGTAGCAGCACTTCCACGGCGTCAGATGGTCTGTCACCGCGCCGACCACGAACATGTCGCACTTGATGTCGGACAGCGAGACCGGCGCGCCCATAAGCTCGTAGCCGCCGGGCTCGACGAGACAGTTGCTGTCGAACAGCTGCAGGAAGTCCCTGTGCAGCTTGGCCGCCATGTTGGTGCTGTCGTTGTTCCAGGCGAGGATATCGAACGGTGCGGGCGTATCGCCCATCAGATAGTTGTTGACCCAGTAGTTCCAGATCAGGTCGTTGGGCCTCAGCCAGCTGAACAGCTTGTGCAGGTCCCCACCGGGAAGGATTCCCTTCATCGCCGATTGCGCCTTCGCCACCGCCAGCATCGTCGGCAGACGGAACGCGCCGAGCGAGGCGTCGTTCTCGAAATCCAGCATGGTGACGCACATCGTGAAGGTGTTGATCATCTTGCTGCCCTTGGCGGCAAGATAGGCAGACACGATCGACGTCAGGATGCCTCCGGCGCAAAAGCCGACGACATTCGCCTTTTTCTGGCCGGTGATGCTGGTCACGATCTCGACTGCCTCGAGCGCCGACTTCGCATAGTCCTCGAGCCCGAAGTTGCGTTCATCGGGCGAGGGATTGCGCCAGCTGATCGCGAAATACTGCAACCCCTGGCTGACCGCATATTCGGCAAAGCTGCGGCCCGGTGCGAGATCGGTGAAATAGTAGCGGCCGATCTGCGGCGGGATCAGCAGGACCGGCACCTCGTGGACCGTTTCGGTCGCGGGCGTGTACTGGATCAGTTCGAACATGTCGGTCTTGAGCACGACCTTGCCCGGCGTCACGGCGAGATTGCGACCGACTTCGAACTGCGAATCGTCGACCTGTTTGGGCAGGCCGCCGTTCTTGACCATGTCTTCAAGGAAGGCCTTGAACCCACGCACCAGGTTGCTGCCGCCGGTTTCCATGGTCTTGGCCATCGCGGCCGGATTTCCGAGCAGTGTATTGGTCGGCGACATCGCGCTGGTGACGATCGATGCGGCAAGCTGCGCACGCGCCTTGTCTTCCCACGGAAGCTCTTCCGGAATCATCTTCTCAACGGCTTCGGTCATCGCAAGGTACGCCTGCGCGAGGCGGTGATACATGGGATTGTGCGCCCAGGTCTGATCCTGGAACCGCCAGTCGCGCATGTCGGGTGTGATCTCGGACTTGCCCAGCGCGATCTCGAACATGGTCTTGTACAGTTCCATCGTCTGGTCGAACGCGGCCTTGGGATCGATCGCGCGCAGGTATGTTGCGAACGGACCGTCCGATCCGAAAAGGTAGGATGCCGTTTCCGTAAGCTGCTTCGCCGGTGCGGAGGTATCCGTATCCTTGCCTGCCATTTTCTATCCTACTCCAACCTCTCGCATTTCGGACCGCGCTGGTGCCGGTCGTAAGCATAGCATAACCTGACAATTCAGGCCAATTCGTGACCGCCCCGTTGCCGCGCGCGATCAGGGCTTGCCGAATCCGCCCGGCTAGCTGCGCGAAAACCGCATTGCCGACCGTTGTCCAACTGTCGTGCGACACCAATGCTGCACTGCACAATTTGTGTTGACTTCGCCAATGCTGCACTTTATTGTGCAATGCAACATAAATTTTTTGGACACGAAAATCCACCGTGGCCGGCAATCCGTTCGACTATTTTGCCGATACGTTTTTCCAAGAGGACTGAATTTGATGGCTACCACCGCAGAAAAGCCCGTACCCGCGCCGAAGCCCAAGGCGAAGGCGAAAACCAAGCTGACCGACGCGCAGGAAATCGCCAAGGCAAAGATTGCCGAAGCGCAGGAAAAGGCCAAGGCTGTCTATGCCAAAGGCGCCGAGGCGTTCGGCGACGTCAAGGGTTTCACCAAGGACAACCTCGATGCGGTAGTCGAATCCGGGAAGGTTTTCGGCGGCGGCCTCAAGGCCCTGGGCAATGACTATGTTGCCGGCGGCAAGGGCGCATTCGCCATGGTCGAAGCCGACATCAAGGGCCTTGCCGACATCAAGTCGCCTGCCGACTTCGTCAAGTACCAGTCAGGCATCCTGGGCCGCAACATCGAGCTTTCGATGGCATTCGGCACAAAGCATGTCGATACCGTGTACAAGCTTGCCAAGGACACAGCCGCGCCGCTTTCCAGGCGCATGTCCGAAGTCGCGAAGTCGCTGAAGACTGCCTGATAGACATTCCGACCGCTGGCGGACGGCTGGCAAAAGCCAGAAGAAAAAAGGGGGCCGGCAGTGTTTGCTGCCGGCCCCCGTTTCTATTTGCTTTGCGCGCGCTCGTCAGCCGAGCGTGATGTAAGCGGAAGTATCCACAACGTCCGCGGCGCTCGCGATCGGAGGAGCGCTCGCCACTGCGGCAGCGACGCTGTCGACGGGTTCTGGCCTGTGGGACATGACCTGTTCGCCGATCACCACGTTGGTGCCGTTATAGAGCAGGTCGAACGAACCGTCGGTGAAGGTCAGGGTAAGGCCGTTCGTCCCGACGGGAATCTTGAGATCGGCGCCAGTGATGCTGGTCAGGGTGAGCGCGGAGCCGCTCAGCGAAGCCGAGAAGGCAACGGCAAGCGCATCGATCTGGATCTCGTCGCCGCCGCGGTTGAAGGACGGATCGAAATTGGCCCTGCCGTTGGCTTCGACAAGAACAGTCTCATTATCGTTCGTACCGACAACGTCGGTCACGGAAAAACCGCCGATGAACCCGTAAGTCGAGCCGGGATCGAGAAAAAGACGCGCCATGTATCATCTCCAAATGCGTTGACCGGTCAGCCGGGTGCGCCCGCGCGATTGCAGGCGATCACCATCGCGCCATCATCTAGGCGTGCTGCCTTCGGCCTGCAATCCGGCATCGACGAAAGGACGCTCAAAGGCGTTGATAGGCTGAAAGGGGCGTTTCTCCCGCGCAAGCACCCCCGGGTTTGGCGGGCGTAGCGACTGCCTGTCCGACAAGTATGACGGCGGGGCCATCCCCCAGCGCTGCCTTTGCCGCGATCGGCAGAAGGTCGAGTCGGGTCCGGAACTGGCTTTCGCCGGGGAGGCTGGCATTCTCGATGAGCAGGACCGGCGTGTCGCCCGGCAGGCCGGCACCGATCAGGCCGGCGGAAACCTCGCCTGCCGCCGCCTTGCCCATGTAGACCGCGAGCGTCGCTTGCGGGTCGGCTAGGGCCTTCCAGTCGAGGTCTACGCCCGCACCGGCCCTGGTATGCGCGGTCACTAGGGTCAGGCGGCGGGCCATTCCGCGCAATGTTAGGGAAAGACCCGCGCTCGCCGCGGCGGCGCTGGCCGCCGTCACCCCGGGGCAGATATGGACCGGAACGCCATGCGTGAGACAGGCTTCAAGCTCTTCGGTGGACCTCCCGAAAATCGAGGGATCGCCGCCCTTTAGCCGAACCACGCGTTCGCCCGCGAGCGCGGCCTCGACAATCATCGCGTCGATCGTTTTCTGGTCCTTCGAATGACGACCGGAACGCTTGCCGACCGGAACGAGCCGCACCTGCCTTGGCACCAGGTCAAGCACGCCCTGGCCTACCAGCGCATCGTGGAAGACAACACTCGCCGCGCAGATCAGGCGCTCTGCCTTGCGGGTCAGCAGGTCGGGATCACCTGGGCCTGCACCGACGAGCCATACCGTTCCCGGTTCGATCATCGTTCGTCTCCTTCGCAAGCCGTGACCATGATATCGGCCAGTACGGCATAGGTTTGCGTCCATGCCGCTTCCACGTCCGGAGTGAAGGCATCGCCAAGGCCCTGGGCCAGCGTGTGGAGCAAGGCTTCGCCGACCACTTCGTAGTGTTCCGGCACCGCGCCGTACTGCCTGTGCCTTACGCCGAGTGCGCGAACGGCGGGCAGGATCGCATCGAGATCGGACAGCCCGTTTACCGCCACGCCCAGCATGGCCATGAGTTTGTCCTTCTGCTCGCTCATGTCATCGGGGAACAGCGACCGCACGGCAGGCGCAGCCTCGAACAGGCGAGCATAGAAGATGTCGGCGGCATCACCGGCGATCGGTGCGACCCTGGCAAAGCTGTCCTGCACAAGTGCGATCTGTCGCGGCGTCATTGGGCTGCCTCCTGCAATGGGCGGCTGCATGATTCGAGCAGGCGGGCAATGGTCGGGCGGCAACTGCCGCAGTTCGTGCCGGCGCGGGTTGCGGCGCCAATCTCGCCCACGTTGCATGCACCGTCCTGCGCTGCCGAGAGAATCTGGTCCTCGCCGACTTCGAAGCACAGGCAGACGAGCGGGCCGCGATCGGGCTGCGGCGTGGACGGCCGTCCGGCGAGCAGTTCGGTCGCGCTACCGTCCGGATGGGCAAGCTGGCGGGCAATCCATTCGCGATCCGGCAATTGCCCGGACCGCGTGACGAACACCGCAGCCTGCAAAGTGCCATCTTCCGCCGAGATCGTGACCCGGTGCATGCCGCGCTTGAGGTCGCTCGCTTCATTCCGGATTCCGCCGGGCAACAGGCCTCCGACGTCGATCGAGCCTATGCCGGCCACTTCGTAAAGCCAGCCGTCCTCGATCCGCGACCGCGTCCAGTAAAGTGCATCGGGGGTTACGCATTCGCGCAGAACGGCGAATGCACGCCATTCCGGCACGACGGCTTCGATTCGCGCGGCGGTGTCCTTGAAACCGGGCTGACCGGAATGGGGATCGACGCTCGGCTCTACGAGCAACCCGGTCCTTCCTGCCGATCCCTGCATGTCGGTCCAGTGCATCGGCACGAAGATCTGCCCCTTGGCCTGGCTTTCGCTGACGAGCACGCGAAACAGCGCCTCGCCATGCGCTGTCGCCACGCGGGCGAGGCCGCCATCCTGCAAGTGCGCTGCGCTCGCATCGTCGGGATGGACCTCGACCAGCGGTTCCCGGCGATGGTTGGCAAGCTTGGCGCTGAGACCGGTTCGCGTCATCGTGTGCCACTGGTCGCGATAGCGCCCGGTGTTGAGCCGCAGCGGGAACTGACCGAAGCCATCGCGCGCCGGCAGTGCCCTGACGACAACCAGCCTCGCCTTGCCGTCGGGCGTCGGGAAGCGATCCTTGCACGGATGCTCGCCGCCCCATTGGAACGGGGCCATTGTGTCGTAATCCGCATCGCTGCATTCCGCCCAGGCCGTCAGGTCGAGCAACTTGCCGTGAAACACGGACAGCGCGGTCATCGCGGCATATTCACGGAACACCGATGCGGCGTTCGCGTAGCGGAAAGCATCCGCGAAGCCCATCCGCGTGGCGACGTCGGACACGATGCGCCAGTCGGCGCGAGCTTCGCCGGGAGCTTCGAACAACGCGCGCTGCCGGCTGATGCGCCGCTCCGAATTCGTGACGGTGCCGTCCTTCTCGCCCCAGCCGAGCGCTGGCAGGCGGATGTGCGCCAGCTTCGCGGTATCGGTATCGGCGATCACGTCGGAGACCACGACGTTCGGGCAGCGGGCGATCGCTTCGCGCACGAACCCGGCGTCGGGCATGGAGACCGCCGGATTGGTCGCCATGATCCACAGGAACCTGATCCGTCCGTCATGGACCGCCCGGAACAGGTCTACGGCCTTGAGTCCGGGAGCCTCGCACATCGCCGGAGACTTCCAGAAAGCCTGCGCATCGTCTCGCTCTGCCTGGGAAAAACCCAGGTGGCAGGCCAGCATGCTCGCCAGTCCGCCGACTTCACGGCCGCCCATCGCGTTGGGCTGGCCGGTCATGCTGAACGGACCTGCGCCGTGGCGGTTGATCCGGCCCGTCGCGAGGTGGAGGTTGATGATCGCGTTGCCCTTGTCGGTGCCGCTGACCGACTGGTTCGCGCCCTGGCTGAACAGCGTGATCATGCGCGGATGGGCGGCCACGAGATTGACCAGCCTGGCGAATTGCGATGCGGGAACACCGTGTCCCGATACATCCAGCCCATCCCAGAAGCCGTCCGGAACGCAGCACCTGTCCGCAAGGAAGGCATCGTCGGCCAGCCCGCGTGATCGCAGCTCCGCCAGCAAGGCATTGAACAGCGCCACATCCCCATCGGGCTCGACCGAGATGTGCAAGTCCGCGCGTTCCGCAGTTTCGGTCTTGCGCGGATCGATGACGACGATCTTCGTGCCCCTGCGCTCGCGCGTTTTCTCGATGCGCTGCCAGATGACCGGATGGCACCAGGCCGTGTTCGAGCCGACGAGCAGGATCAGATCGGCGGCGTCGAGATCGGCATAGCTGACCGGAACCACGTCCTCGCCGAATGCGCGGGTGTGCGCAGCGACCGCGCTCGCCATGCAAAGCCGTGAGTTGGTGTCGATGTTGGCGGTGCCGATGAAGCCCTTCGCCAGCTTGTTGGCGACGTAATAGTCTTCGGTCA
>JAGREL010000104.1 GCA_020446575.1 Novosphingobium sp.
CACGGCGCCAACCGTCTCGGCTCGAACTCGCTGATCGATCTCGTCGTTTTCGGCCGCGCCACGGGCCATCGCCTCAAGGAGCTGATCAAGCCCGACATGAAGCACGAGGAGCTGCCGAAGGACTCGGCGGATTTCGCGCTCGGCCGGCTCGATCATTTCCGCAATGCCAAGGGCGGTTCGCCGACCGCCGAGGTTCGTGTCGATATGCAGCGCTGCATGCAGGAGCATGCCGCGGTGTTCCGTACCGACGAGCTGATGGCCGAGGGCAAGGAAAAGCTCGCCAGGACCTATGAGCGAATGCAGGACCTGCATGTTTCCGACCATGGGCTGATCTGGAACTCCGACCTCATCGAGACCATGGAACTCGACAACCTGATCTCGCAGGCGAGCGTGACGCTGCACGGCGCGCACAACCGCAAGGAAAGCCGCGGCGCGCACGCGCATGAGGACTATCCCGACCGCAACGATGCCGAATGGATGAAGCATACCGCAGCCTGGTTCGAAGGCTGGGGCGGCAAGGGCGGCACGGTGAAGATCGATTACCGCCCGGTCCACGAATTCACGCTCACCGACGATGTCGAATACATCAAGCCCAAGGCGCGCGTGTACTGACGCTGCACTCGGATTGAACGATGCCGATGTCTCCCGCCGATGCGATTGAGCTGTTCCGCGAATTGCTTGTCGAGCTTGGTAGTGAGGAGATCGCCGCGCAGCTCAATGCAGAGATGCAGGTCAAGGATCTCGACATGGACAGTCTGGAATTGCTCGAGTTCCTGATGCTGGTCGATGAACGCAGCGGCGTTGAAATCTCGACGGACGATGCCGTTTACGATGCGCGTATCGGCGACCTTGCGGATATCGTCAGCCGGAAAGCAGCTTAGCGAAAATCGGCAGCAGCCGGTCTCCCGCCGCGAACGGGAGCACGGTGTTGTGGTTCGTGGGCATCGCGATGACCTCAAGCGTATCCATGCCCTCGACATGGCGGCCTTGCGCCGCATCGCGCGCGTTGCGTTCTCCGTAGAACAGCGTGCGTGGAACCGATGGATCGGCCTCGGCCAGCAGCGGTTTCAGGTCGATTGTCGTCGCGGGATCGACCATCGAACGAACCTCCTCCGTAAAGAAATAGGGCGGCGTCAGGGGCGATCCGGCATGCAGGTCCACGTATTGGGAAAAGCCAAGATAGCCCCGGCAGGGTATCCGTAGCGAGGTCAGCAATGCGGCATATCCAGAGCTTGAATAGCCGCACATGTAGATCTCTTCCATGCCTTTGCGCCGGGCCAGTTCCTCGATGGCGGGGCCGATGCTGAACAGGTCCGGTGCAAAGCCCTTCACGCCTTTGAGGTAGTTGAAATGGCTGCCGTCCTTGAGCAGCAGAATATTGCACCCGGCCCTTCCGAACAGGTTCACCGCGGCGGCGTTCGAAATGAAGAAATTGTTGAACATCGTGGTCCAGACCACGAGCAGCTTCCGCGAAACCCGGTGCTTGAAGAACAGGAAGCCGTCTCGTTTGTAGAACTGCTCCTTCTGATCGGCAGTCAACTGCTCGAAGCGAAAATACTTTCTCAGGTTTGTCCAGGCAGCGCCGGCTTGGGAGGCCATTTCCCTGACATCCGAATGCCGCACTTCGCGCTCCAGACGTGTGATGAACTGCGGTGCAGAGGGATGAACATGGGCCACGAGCTGGTGGGCAATGAATAGCGCTCTGCCAAGGGAGTGTCCGGTTTTTGCCGCGAGGTCTTCGATGATTTTCAGGTTGGCGAGCGAATGCTGCTTGTGATGCTCGAACTGCGTCGGCTCGGCCTTGCTTTCAGTCTGGGGCAGGGTCATTTCCTGAACGTCACCTCCGCGCATTCGGGAAGCTCGAAGGGTTCGCTGCCGCGCTGCATCACCAGCTCCCCGGCATCGGCAAACAGGTCGTGCTCGGCGAACATGCCGACGACCTTGGCCCAGACGAGTTCGGACAGATTGCGCCCCAGGCAGAGATGCGAGCCCGCGCCGAACGTCATCGCGCGGTTTTCCGCCTCGCTCCAGCCGGGCGATTGGATCATGCAACGCACTCTGTCTTCGGGCGCGTAAGGTTCTTCGCCGATGGTTGCCGATCCCACACAAACGCGATCGACATAGTGCAGCGCGCTTTGGGAAAAATAGTCGGGCCAGACGAGGTCCTTGAGGCGCGTGTCGGGATTTTCACGAATGACCGCATGCAGCGTGCGGGCAACGCTGCCCGTGAGCGGATAGATGCCGAGCACCATCAGTGCGAGATCGTCCAGAATGTCCGAACCATTCCTGTCCAGGATCCTTTCGAGCAGCGTGTTGGTTTCGAAGCGCTGCTTAAGGGGAGTATGGCTCGAGAATAGCGCGGGGAAGCGCTCGACAAGGGAGACGATGTCATCGGGCAACTCGTGGAAGGTGGAAGCCGCAGCGATGATTGCCTGGAACAGGGGGCGGGAAAAATCCTGCATCAGTTCCACGCTTTCGCCGGGTTTGAGACGCCGCGCGGCGAACTTCGCAAGAAAGTCGTCCGTCGCGGCAAGCTGCGCGGGTTTGCTGATTTCGTTCCGGCGGGCCATGGCCCGCCGCGTGCGCTTGTGAGCTTCTCCCGACATGAACGTCGGGAGCCGGTCCAGGAGTGCGATCGATGCCCCGAAATCTTGGCCGAGCCGCGCTGAAAGCTCGCGATAGCTGTCAGCCATCCGGTAGGCTCTGAAGGCCTTCGAGCAGATCGTTTCCCTGCTCAGATCGTGATTGTCGACTATCCGCATTGGTATGGCTTCGTGCACGCTTGTTAGCTTGCCTGCGTCTTTTTCGCACGACCTTTCAGGCTGCGCCCCGGGAACGCTGCGAACCTCCTTCGATCATTGTCTTGCAGCGTTGGCGTCAGGATGGCGCTTGCCGACACCAGCCGGCAGTGACACAATCGTGCTCATAAAACCTTCGGCACAGCCTTTTTGGGAGAGGCGGGCATGAACACACTCGATATTCGTCCCCTGACCGACGAGCACCCCTTCGGCGCGCGGATCGGCGGCGTAACCCGGGACAATGCGGCGGACGAGGATGTGCGACAGAAATTGCGCGACGTCTTCTGGGATCGCGGCATGATCGTCTTCGAGGACATTGAGCAGAGTGAGGACATGCAGTTCGCCCTGAGCGACGTTTTCGGACCGCCGCAGGTCTATGCGATCAAGGGCCTGTCGATAGACACCGGGAAGCGCCAGGGCATCATCAATATCGGCGCAAGGGAGGGTGAAGGCACGATTGTGGAATTCGACGGGCGGCGGCGCGCGGGCCATGTCCCCTGGCATTTCGATGCCTGCTACGTGCCGAAGCTCAACCGCGCCGGCGTCTTGCGGCTGGTCTCGAATCCGCCCGAAGGCGGCATGACGGGGTTCGCGGATGGAGTGCAGATGTATCAGGCGCTCTCACCCGAATGGCAGGCGAAGGCCGCAAGCCTGTCGGTCATATATTATCAGTACAACATGCAGCAGAACCAGCGCTTCGGCATGCCCGACGATTGGCAGCTGATCCAGCTGCAGGAAATGGCGCAGACCCTGTCCGAAGCCTCGAAGGATATCCCCCGGTCGGTCCATCCCGCGGTCTGGGAGCGCAAGACCGGAGAGAAGGTCCTTCACGTCTCGCCCTGGCAGGCGGATGGCATCGCCGGGCAGGAGACTTCCGAAGGCGATGCGCTGCTGGAAGAGCTGATCCAGCAGATGTACGCGGTGATGAAACCCTACTGGCATGACTGGAAGACCACCGACATGCTGATCTGGGACAACTGGCGCTTCCTGCATTCGGCGGGCGGTTACGACCCGCAATACGGCCGCGACGTGCGGCGCACGACCATCCAGGGCGATTACGGGCTGGGCTGCCTGCTGGAGGAGTGGAAGGATCGCGCAGCAGCGCCGGCCTGAACGCCTGCACAGCAGCCCTTTCCCGCTGACTGCCGCGCCGGCCGCGACACACCGTCCGCACAACCAGAACGAGGAGAGGGACCGATGAGTGATGCCGGGGCGCTGCAGGAGCTGATCGACAAGGCGGCTGTCAGCGATGTGGTCTATTCCTACGCGACCGCCGTCGACACGCGCGACTGGAACCTGTTCCGCTCGCTTTTCATCGATCCGCTGCTTCTCGATTTCAGCACTTTCCATCCCAGCCTGAAGCGCGAAATTTCGGTCTACGAACTGCTGGACATCACGAGGAAACTGAGCGCTTTCGATTCGACCCAGCATCTGATGGGCAATCACCGCCACACGATCGACGGCGATCGCGCGACATGCATCTCCTATCTCCATGCCGGTCATTTCATGACCCGCGACGGAAAGCAGTATGCTGCATTCCTTTGCGGGTATTACACCTACGAACTGCAGCGTCGGCCGGACGGCTGGAAGATCGACAGCTATGGGCTGAATGTCACTGCCGAATACGGCGATCTGCAGGTCATGGAATGGGCGGGGCTAAGGTAGTAGGGGCGGCGGCCTGATCGTTGACCCATATGGTCCGGTGACTGGAGCACGCGGCAATGGACTATGTTCGCCTCGGAAAATCGGAACTGGTTTCCAGCGTTGTCGGGCTTGGCGGCGGAAGCAGCGGTCGCTTCGGTCTGGCGAAGGGCGGGACGAAGTCGGACGCGATCAGCCTGATCCGGACGGCGGTCGATGAAGGCATCACTTTCTTCGACGGCGCAGGCATTTGCGAGAATGTCGACGGGCTGATGGCCGATGCCCTGGCGGATTGCCGTCAGCGCGTGATTGTGTCCACCAAGGTTCATCTTGGGCCGGATCCATTCCCGCTTTCCGACATGCGGCTTGCGAACAAGGTCTCGTTCTGGATTTCCAGGCGTCGCGGACTTGTCTGCACGGGACCTGCCTTGCGCAGAAGGGTGGAGCGCACGCTGAAAGTGCTGCGGACCGACCACATCGACCTTCTTCAGCTTCATGCGGTGACTGTGCGCCAGTATCCGCTGGCTGTCGCAAGAGTGGTGCCCGAGCTTCTGGAAATGAAAGCCGAGGGAAAGCTTCGCGCGGTCGGGATTACGGAAGGATTTCTCGCCGATCCCGGTCACGCCATGCTGAAGGCGGCGCTAAGCGACGACTGGTTCGATACGATCATGGCCGGGTTCAATTTCAGCAATGCCAGTGCTGCCGAATCCGTTTTCCCTGCGGCCCGCAAGGCTGATGTCGGGGTCATCGGGATGTTCGCGATGCGGGGCCTGATCGGTCGCAGGGGCGCCGGAGATGCGGAGCCCGGTGTGCCCTTCGAAAGCATCGACAGGCTTCTCGAAGAAACCGGCACCAAAAGCCTGACCGAACTGGCCTATCGCTATTGCCGCCACCAGCCGGGAATGGACGTGGTGATGACCGGAACCGGGGATCCGGAGCATCTGCGCGAGAATATCGCCGCTGCTCTCTTGCCACCGCTTCCGTCCGAAGTGCTGGACCGGCTGCGGATGTTTTCTCCTGCCAGGCCGGTCTAGGCTGCTGCCATCTGCTCCCTGCGGCCCAGCCCATAGTCGCCGACAATGGTCGTACGGCGCATGATGCGGGTTTCGCCGGGTGGTACGCCTGTGGCGGAATGGAGCATGCGCCAGTTGTCCCACAACACCATGTCGCCTTCCTGCCATTTGTGGAAATACATCAGCTCCGGACGGATGACGTAGCTGACGACTTCGCGCAGCAGTGCGTCGCCTTCCTCGTTCTCCATCCCTTCTATCCCCTCGGCGAACCAGGGGGAAACGTGCAGGATATTCCGGCCGGTGCCGGCCTGTTCATAGACCATCGGGTGGATTGCCCGGACCTGCACGGAAGGGTGGTCCATGCCCTTGCGGAACAGTTCCGACATCCGCACCAGCCGGTCGGCGCGCGGGCCGAACTTCGCCTTGGTCAGGTCCGGCTGGTAGGAATAGAGGATGCTCAGCCCCTCGATGCGGTCCTTCAATTCGTCCGGCAGAAGCTCATATGCCGCGATCTGGTCGATGAAGCCGGTGTCGCCGCCTTCTCCGGGCAGGATGTCGGGCCTGAGGATGCCGCCGTGGTTGATCCGGTCGACATAGGCGCCGTCGAAATGCCAGGGCAGGTATCCGCCCAGCACCCTGCCGCCGATTTCGTAGATATTGCCGTCCTTCTCGGGGTCGAATTCGATCGGAGCCAGCGCGCGGTGCTCGGTCTTGATGTCGGTGCCTTCCATCATCGGATGGATTTCCGGCTCTCCGTAGATTTCCGACAAGCGGACCTGAGTGTCGAGGCCGCCTGCGATGCCGCGGAAGACCACCAGTCCTTTGGTGGTCCACAGCTCCAGCAACGCCCGGCGCACTTGGGGATCGTCGATCGAATCGGGCGAGAGGCCGGTGACCACAACGCCGTATCGGTCCTGTCCGGGCAGCGGGCTCGTTTCGAATGCCGCCATAGCTTGCTCCTCGCCTCTCAGGCCGCTTCCATGCGCAGCGCATCCATCGCCACGGTGCGCGTGTCGCGTCCGCAGCGCAGCAGTGTGCCGGGCAGCTTGCCGGTATGTTCCCCCTTGCGGACGATCTCCACGCCGTTGACCAGCACATGGTCGATGCCGGTGGCTTCGGCATAGAGCCGGTAGTCGTTGCCGCCGGGCAGGTCGTAGCGGCGGGTGACGGGCGCGCAGCCCACGGTTTCGGGATCGAACACGACGATGTCGGCATGATAGCCCTGGCGGATCTCGCCGCGCCCGATCAGGCCGAAATAGGCGGCGGGACGTGCGGTGAGCTGGTGGATCGCGGCCTCGAGGCTGATCACGCCCTGCTCGCGCACGCCC
>JAGREL010000105.1 GCA_020446575.1 Novosphingobium sp.
AAGCGTCGAGAAGCATGATTGCGGCAGGTTCCCCGCCGGACAGCACGATATCGCCGATCGAGACCTCCTCGACGGGCCTCGTCTCGAAGATCCGCTCGTCGAATCCCTCGAAACGGCCACATAGAACGGTAACGCCCGGCCCCGCCGCCAGATCGCGCACGCGCGCCTGTGAAAGCGGCTTGCCACGCGGCGTCATCGCCAGGACCGGGCAATCCGGATGGCGGGAAAGCGCATGATCCACCGCCGCCGCGAGTACATCGACGCGCAGCACCATCCCCGCTCCGCCACCGGCCGGCGTATCGTCAACGGTCTTGTGCCTGCCGATAGCGAAGTCGCGGATCTGGACGGTATCCAGCGACCATTTGCCCTCTTCGAGCGCCCGCCCGGCCAGCGAGATACCGAGCGGCCCGGGAAACATCTCCGGATAGAGCGTAAGGACGGTAGCTGAGAAGCTCATGCGCGTCGGCTTAGGCGACGCTCAGGCTTCGTCAATCCCCGCAGCCGCCGCAGCCGCCGCCACCTCCCCCGCCGCAGCCGCTATCGCCGCCGCCGCAGCCGCCCGAGGTGCCGCTATTGGTGCGAAGCTGGTGAAAGGTAGCGAACTGCGAACCAGCGAGTACAGAGGTCCCGAACAGCGCCACGGCCATTCCGGTCTCCTGCGCCAGCGGCGCACGGCGCATTCGGTCGGAAACAGCCTTGGCACTGGCAAGGACCGCCAGGCCTTCACGCGTGCGCAGGTCCAGCGCGGCAAAGCGCAGTACCGCCGCAATCGCGGTGATAATCATGAAGACGGTAAGGGTTTCGACCGGCTTGTCGCGCGAAACGCCGACTTGCCATTTGACCGCGCCGAAGAACAGCAGCGCGATGTAAGGGCTGGTCTGCCAGAAGCGCATCTGCAGCCGCGTCGCGCCGTCGATTATGAGGCCCCATCCGGTCAGCCTTTCGTCGATACGTTGCGCATCCTGTCCGACTGCCTTGCGGATTTCCTTCCAGCTGGCGGCAATTCCAAGACCGAGCACGGTCCGCTCGGCCGGTGTCCGGCCGTCGTCGCTGCGCAGGATGGCGAAGCGGGCTCTGCCCGCCTCCAACGCCTTGACGGAGAGAAGCCGGGCAACGACCGCCTCGCCGAGCCGCTCGCTCCCTCCGGCGAGGTAGGCCAGATCCTCGGAATCACTGACCGGCGCATAGCGGCCATCCGGCCGCAGCCAGCGCGGAATGGCAAGGCCGGCGAAGACCGTCAGCACGGCCAGCACGCCGTACAGCCAGAGGAACTGTTCGCCCCTGAGGTCGAATACGCCAAGTCCGTCCATGTGCCGCCCCTATCGCAGCCAATTGTCGACGAGCAGGCCGAATACCACGCAAAGGATGACAATCATTAAAGCGTAGGCCCGACGGCGGGGTAGCAGGATGTAGTCGCGCGGATTGACGCGCCTTGCCCGCGAATCCTCGTAGAACCGCTTGTAGGAGGCCGGCCAGATGTCCTCAGGTGGAGTGCCGAACGCTTCCTCGTAGCTTCGGAGCGTGAGCGCATATTGCTCGAAATGCTTGTCGCGCTGGGCCGCTCCGCCTGCCGTGGGGCCGTGGTGTAGCTCGCGTCCCAGCACGTTAGGGCAAAAGCGCTGCCAGTAATCGCGGCTGTAGGCGAGATGCAGGTGCCACGCCTGATCGACCGCTTCCGACGGCGTCACCGGATGGCCTGCCGTCGTCGCCAGGAAGCAGAAGCGCTTGTATTCCTCCAGCACGCGCGCCGCTTCCGCCGCGCTCCAGCCGTTCTCGCGGGCTAGGCGCTGCTCGAAAGTCAGTTCGGCTCCTTCCGGACCGATCGTGTAGGCCGAAAGCGCCTGCCATACGGGATGGCTGGAAAACCCTTCCGCGCCTGTGATTCCGCCGTTCATCGCGCTTTCTTAACCTTACCCCGTTAAGATTTGCGACCATGGGACTGTTCGATGCCGATAACGGCCGCCTGACCTTCGGCGGCGATGAAGACGGCGAAGGCGGTTTTTCCCTCTCGGGGAAGCGGAACCGCACCGTCAAACAGGTCTCCGTGCCGGTGTTCTATGCGCTGGTCGGAGCGCTTTGCCTTTGGTTGTTCGCCTATATTTCCGGCCTTTACCCCTATCTCGGTACGGCCCGCGACGATACGCGCTCGGCACCGGGCGTCAGCACCTCGCTGGGCAAGTTCGGGATCGGCGTGAGCACCATGCTGCTGTTCGAAGGTCAGACCGCCTTCTTCGAGTATGAATCGACCAGCGCCGAAAGCGAAATCACGCTCGACGTGAAGCCCGTTACAACGCTGGGCTATTCCGACGCGATGCAGCGCGTCCGCGGCGAGGCCAGCGGAACGGCCGAATTCCCGATCACGAAGACCGGATTGTATCGTTTCAGGCACGAGCCGGCACTCGGCCGCAGATACGGCCAGACGAAATATTCCGTCAGCTGGGGCGCCCGCTGATTTCAGTCCGCAAAATTCTCCGAGATCAGCAGCCGCTCGCCATCCCATTCCGGCACCGCTTCGGCATTCATCGGCACCATGAAGCGCTTGCCGTCCGCGCGCTCGATCTCGACGATGTCGCCCGCGCCGAAATTCTCGACCGCGACACAGCGGCCAAGGTCTTCCCCCGATGTCGAGACGGCAGCAAGCCCGACCAGATCGGCGTAGTAGTATTCGCCCTCGCCCAGCGGCGGCAGCTCGGAGCGTGGCACCGCCAACTCGGTTCCGCGAAGTGCTTCCGCCGTGTTGCGGTCCGGCACTTCGGCAAACCGTGCAATGGCGCCGCCCTTGTTGTCGTC
>JAGREL010000436.1 GCA_020446575.1 Novosphingobium sp.
GCGCGTCGCCGCCCAGCACAGCCAGAATTACGCCCCATGGTACGCCAGCGTTCCGGGACTGGTCGTAATCGCGCCCTACGATTCTTCGGATGCCAAGGGGCTGCTCAAATCCGCAATCCGCTCGGAGGATCCGGTCGTGTTTCTCGAGAACGAGCTGGTCTACGGTCGCAGTTTCGATCTGCCCGAGCTTGACGACCATCTGGTTCCCATCGGCAAGGCGCGGATCGTGCGTGAGGGCAGCGACGTGACCATCGTCACCTATTCCATCGGTGTGGGCGTGTCGCTCGAAGCCGCCGCCCGGTTGGCCGAGGAGGGGATCGACGCCGAAGTGATCGACTTGCGCACGCTGCGGCCGCTCGACCGGGAAGCGATCCTGGAAAGCCTGGCCAAGACCAACCGCCTGGTGATCGCGGAAGAGGGCTGGCCGATGTGTTCTATCGCCTCGGAAGTGGTCGCCGTCTGCATGGAGGACGGCTTCGATCATCTGGACGCCCCGGTGCTGCGCGTGTGCAACGAAGATGTGCCGCTGCCCTATGCGGCGAATCTGGAAAAGGAGGCGCTGATCGATGCAGACAAGGTCGTCTCGGCGGCAAAGAAGGTCTGCTATCGATAGCTGATCGGCCGCGCCCCGGCCTGCGGCGCTTTCGATACAGGCAGACACCGCGAAGGAGGCACAGTGAGCGATACGGATGGCCTTCTCGAAGGCTTGCCCGTCCTGCAACGGCTGGCGCTATCCTATGCGCCCGCGCGGGCAGCGCCCACCACGCTGGCGCTTCTGGCTCTCGACGTGCGTCTGGCAGCTATTGTCCGCTCAGCCAGCGAACCGATGCTGGCGCAGATCCGCCTGGCCTGGTGGCGCGAACAGCTCTCAAAGGATTGGCCCGAGCAACCCGCAGGTGAACCGCTGCTTCAGATCCTGCAGGATTGGGAAGGCGGGTCGCAGCCGCTTGTCGGCCTGATCAATGGCTGGGAAGAGATGACTGGTGAGGCCCCGCTGGCATCATCCGCTCTGGAAGCTCTTGCCGATGCGAGAGCCAAGGCGTTCGTGGCACTGGCGGATCAATTCGGTACGGCGGCGGATCGCGAGCCGGCGCTGCGCCTTGGTCAGAACTGGGCGCTTGCGGACATTGCCGCGCATCTCAGCCATCCCGAAGAGCGGCGGGTCGCCAGCCAACTGGCGCGGGCCCGGGACTGGCGCGTGACTCCGATGTCGCGCAACATGCGTCCGCTTGCCATCTTGCATGGGCTTGCCGCACGCGCGACAAGGCGAGGCGAAAACCTGCACGAGCTGTCGCCTTCGGCGATGTTCACAGTGCTCAGGCTGGGATTCTTCGGGCGCTGACGCCCAGGTCGAAACCGCGGGACAGGAGGAGACCGGCACATGAACCGCATCCTGCTGGGAGCGCTGGCGGCGCTGCTGCTGGTGGCATCCGGGATATTCTGGTGGCAGGGCAGGGCCGAGACGGAACAAGGCGTTCCGCCGCCCGAGCTTGCCCTGGAGACGGACAGGCCGGATCCGGAAGCCATGCCCAGTGCCGATATCTCCGGGCTCAAAGGGCCGGCACCTCCCGAGGCTGATGAGTTGACGCGCGAACAACGCCGCTTTTCGCGCTATGATCGCGACAGCGACGGACGGATCACGCGCAACGAGATGCTTTCGACGAGGACTCGCGCTTTCCGCGCGCTCGACAAGGACGGCAACAACCTGCTGACTTTCGAGGAATGGGCAGTCACCACCGCCGACCGCTTCGACGGGGCGGATGCGAATGGCGATCTCTCGCTCACTCCGGAGGAATTCGCGACCACCCGGCCCAAACGAAAGCCGAAGCCGGACTGCCGCTGCTGATCAGGCGGCCACGAGCGGCAGCCACTCGCCGAGTTCGCGTTTGGCGCGGGCTGTGTAGGCTTCCTTGCGCTGCTTCTTCTTCACCTCAGGCAGAGGCGGAAACAAGCCGAAATTGACGTTCATGGGCTGATAGCTGTCGCTTACCGCATCGCCGGTGATATGCGCCAGCAGCGCGCCCATCGCCGTCGTTGAAGGCGGCGACTGCCAATTCCTTCCTGTAAGCTCCGCTGCAGCCATCAGCCCGGTCATCAGGCCGACGGCTGCGCTTTCGACATAGCCTTCGCAGCCGGTGA